>CALMYH010000026.1 GCA_937873395.1 uncultured Burkholderiales bacterium | reverse complement strand
AGCGGCCGGGGGCGGCCGGGCGAAGGCGCGGAGTTCCGGTTCGGCTTCGGACCGGCCACATTGAACGGACCGCAAGAGCCCCACCGCTGGGCCGCCCCGACAAGCGCGGAGAGGGCCCCGTGACCGAACACAACAGCTCCACCCTGGGAGAAGCCAGGAGTGACTTCGTGGCACTCGGGCTGCACCAGGACCAGGCTTTGCTGGCGGTTCTGCTGACGGCCAGCATCGCCGCGCCACTGGCGGCTGCCGGCATCTTCTGGCGCGACGGCCTGGGTGCCACCACCCTCGTCTCGCTGGGCCTGTCTGTCGCCCTGTGGGCGCTCTGGCCGGTCTACCGGTCGCGTTACCGCCCGTGGGTGGCCCATGCCCTTGTCCTGGCCCTTTGGATGGGCGCCTGCGCGGCCATGGTGACCCAGGGCTCCGTGCGCAGCGGGGGCAGCATGGTCCTGCTCGCCACGCTGGTGCTGGCCGGCAGCTTTCTGCCGCGCACAGCCACCGTGCTGACGGCCCTGGCCAGCATGGCCGCCCTGGCGGTGCTGAACCATCTGGAGCAGACCGGCGGCATGCAGGCGACACTGCCGCCGGTTGGCTGGGCCGTGTGGATCCTGCAGGGTGCCTGCATCGTGACCACCCTGGTCAGCGTGCTGTTCAGCCGTTTTCGGCTGCTCAAGGCCTTTCGCGACCAGAAGGATGCCTACGACCTCGCCGTCGAGGCCGAGCAGGACACCCGGGCCAGCCAGACGCGCTTCCTGTCCCTGTTCCAGAACAACCCGGCCGCCACGCTGGTGCTCGACCTGGACACGAGAAGAATCGTGAACGCGAACGAGGCCTTCGAGCAGCAACTGGGCTATTCCAGCCAGGAGCTGATGAACAGGGACGCGCCCGCGTTCTGGGTCGACCCAGCCGAGCACCTGGCCTTCAGGGCTGGACTCAAGGCCCAGGGCCGGGTGACCAACCTGCGCGCCAGGCTGCGGCGGCGCGATGGCACGGAAATCGATGCGCTTGTGTATGCCAACGTTGTCCACCAGGACCGCGAGCGCCTGTTGATGATCATGGCGCTGGACATCAGCGCGGAGGAACGTTCCCGCGAGGCACTCCGACTTTCCGAAGAGCGGTTCTCCAAGGCGTTCAACTTCAGTCCGCTGGGCATGACGATCACGCGACTTTCGGATGGCCTGTTCATCGAGGCCAACACCGCCAACGAACGCGTGATCGGCTGGACCCAGGAAGACCTCAAAGGCAGAACCTCGCTGGACATCGGGGTCTGGGTGACCGAAGGTGACCGAAACGACTACGTCCAGACGCTGTTGCGCGACGGGCGCCTGCAGGCGTACCAGACCCGGATGCGCAGCAAGCACGGCGAGGTCGTTCCGGTGAAGGTCTGGGCCGAGCTCATCGATATCGCCGGGGAAACCTGTGCCCTGTCCTTCACCCTGAACGTGGTGGAAGAAAAGCGTCGGCAAGAGACCCTCATCAATCTCGCCAAAGGCGTCTCATCCCAGACCGGCGAAGCTTTCTTCCTGTCACTCGCCGAGCACCTGGCCAGCGCGACCGGAGCCCAGGGGGTTGTGGTGGCGGAGCTGGCTGGGCCCAGCCAGGCCAGCTCCCTGGCACTCGTGAACGCGCAGCACGTGCAACCGAACCGGTCTCTGGCTCTGGCACACACCACCTACAGCCGGCTGCTGACCAGCGAAGAGCTGGTTTGTCTCGACCTCGACAGCCGCCTGCTTCAGAGCACCCCTCCGTTTCATCCGGATGAGGTGGGCACAATGGTCGGCGTGGCTCTGCGCGATGCCGACGGCTCCGCCATCGGCCTGCTGGCGGCGGTCTGGCGCGACCGGATCGATCCGGGACCAGAGGTCCATGCCCTGTTGCGGGTGTTCGCCAGCCGGTGCAACGCCGAGCTGCTGCGCCTGCACCGGGACCGGGAGATCTGCAGCCTGCAAGCCACGCTGGAGCAACGCGTGCAGGAAAGGACAAAGCAGCTGCGATACCTGAACCAGGAGCTGGAGTCGTTCTCGTATTCGGTGTCGCACGACCTCAAGTCACCACTGCGTTCCATCGACGGCTTCATGCACGTGCTCAGGGAACAGCTGGAGGGCCGCACCACGCCGGAAGACGAGGAGATGATCGATCGGGTGCAGGAGTCGGTGACGCGCATGAACACGCTCATCAACGACCTGCTGTCCCTGGCCCGTGTCAGCCAGGGACAGCTGCAGCGCACCCGGGTCAACCTCAGCGAGTTGGCTGCCGACGTGGTGCGCCGGGAAAGGGACCGGGATCCGACGCGAAACGTCGACGTCATGATCGAGCCCGAACTGCATGCCGACTGCGACCCGCGCATGGCCCACATCGTGCTCGAAAACCTGATCGGGAATGCATGGAAGTACAGCCGCCAGCAGGCCGCGGCCAAGGTCGAGTTGACGAGCACCACCGACCCGGACAGCGGCATGTCTGGCTTCTGCATCCGGGACAACGGCGCCGGCTTCGACATGGCCCGGGCCGACCGGCTGTTCAAACCCTTCACCCGCCTTCACTCCAGCACCGAATTCGAAGGTTCGGGCATCGGTCTGGCGACCGTTCGGCGCATCATCGAGCGCCACG
>CALMYH010000025.1 GCA_937873395.1 uncultured Burkholderiales bacterium | reverse complement strand
AAGCTTGTGGGAATCACCTCGGCGTGCATTGATTGCGTCGCGCTCGGCACCATCGGTATGAGCGTGGTAATGGTAAAAATCCTTTGAGTTACTTTGTCCTGAAATCTGGTGGTTCTTGAAGTTTTACGTGTTCTGCATGGTTTGCCATGTCCTTTCTGTTTTGAGTGGTTTTGCTGGGTCCTGGTGGTGCTGGACGAAGGTGCCATGGCTACATGGCTGAGATGCGGGCGCAGTAGCGGGTCTTGAAAACAGTGAAGGGGCCTAAAGCCCCTTCATTCGTTACTTAACTGTCAGCCCGTATTGGCCTCAAACTGGTTTGCTCGGACCTATGACAAAGGCGTCAGCATGAATGTCTGATGACGCAGCGCCATGTTGCAGTGCAGCGGCTCTGATGGCTTCCACCATGGCGGGAGCACCGCACACATAAACGACGTGGCCCTTCAAGTCTGAGAAGTTGTTTGCCATGGCTTCGTCTGGACGCCCTACGAAGTAGTTGTTTGCCTGGTTTGGGGCAACCTCATTCACTGCCGGGATGTAGCGAAAGTCAGGCCATGTCTTCCTCCACTTGTCTACAGCGGCAGGCATGTAAAGACCTGAATCTTCCCTGGCACCCCAGATCAGTGTGATGGGACGCTGGACCTTCTTCTTTGCCAAACTGTCCAGCAGTGACTTGACTGGAGCAAAGCCAGTTCCTCCCGCTACAAAGAGCAATGGCCGTGTGTCTTCATCTTTAAGTTCCACATGTCCGTAAGGCAACTCAACTTCAAGGAAGTCACCTGAGGAAAGGTTGGCCACCTTGCTGCTGAACAAACCACCGGGTACATGGCGGATGTGAAGAGTCAGACTGTCGCTTTCGTGGGGTGGATTGGCCATGGAATAGCTGCGGGTGCTGCCGTCTTCCATCCGTATGAGCAGGTACTGGCCAGCTCGAAATTTGATTTTCTTACCTGCAGGCAGCCGAAGCTGGAGGATGGATACGTCAGGCGCGGCCAGTTCGTTTCTGTAGACCTTGACCTTGTACGTCTTCGGTGCGCCGTCTTCCATCTTTTGCCAGCTGACTGGCAGGATTCGAAGGTCGGTTGCAGGCTCACAGCCGCAGTACAGCACCTGGGAGGGACTGCAGGTGTCGTTGCGTAACGGCAAGGTTCCATGGGGCTGGACTTCTCCTCGGGTAACCTGGCCAGCACAGTTGCCGCAGACACCCTTGCGGCACGAGTAGGGAACGCTTATTCCGGCCTGAAGGGCTGCATCCAGTATGGTTTGGCCTGCCTTGCATTCGAAGGCCACGTCGCTGTTATCCAGCTGGATTTGAAAGGTCATGTTTGGGTGGCCTGGCTTCCTGAGAGCAGGGCAATGGTTCGTAGAACTGCTGTAGGGTCGGCAATGCCTTTGCCAGCAATGTCCATGGCACTGCCATGGCCCACGCTGGAGAGAAGCACGTCAGCCCCTATGGACAGGGCACTGGCGGCGTTGGGTGCCAGCAGCTTGACAGGGATGTGCCCCTGGTCATGGAAGATGGCCACGTAGAGATCATGTTGCCGATTGGCCAGTGCCACGTCCGCACCCATGGGGCCATCCACTTGCAGTCCTGCCTGACGCAGCTCACTGGCTGCAGGGACTGTGATCCGGGCATCTTCGGGACCAAATAAAGTGCCCTCTGAAGCATGGGGGTTGATGCCGAACAGGGCCACTTTGGGATTCTGGATGCCCAGCGTCTGGCAGCAACGTACCCCTGCATGGACGGCCTGACTGACCAGTCCAGTCGAGAGGCGGTCCAATGCGGTTTGCACGCTTTCATGCAGGGTGACATGCACGATCTTTAGGCCACCCCCTACCAGCATCAGGAAGACTTCCTGTTCATTGACGCCACATACCTGTGCAACCAGAGAGGGGTAGCCACTGAATGGAATACCTGCTTGATGGATAGCGGTTTCGTGGTGAGGGCAGGCCAAAACGGCATCGAACTCACCCTCGCGACAGGCGTTCAGTGCTGCTGTGGCTGACTCGATGGCAGACCTTCCTGCATCCGGGCTGACGGTGCCGAACTGGACCTTTCCCGGCAGGGTGCCTGTTTCACGGTGATTCAGTTCTGGTAGCAGACTCTCCAGACCGCAGATGGCAGCAGCCTCTTCCAGAACCATGGAAGGGCCAAAGAGTGTGATCTTTGACCGCTCCTGCTCAGGAAGCTGTGCCAGGGCCTTGAGGGCGATTTCAGGGCCGATGCCGTGCGGATCACCCAAAGCCAGGGCAATGCGACGATGCAACTTCATGTTCACAAAGGCAGCGCCAGCAGGGTGTCGATGACCGTACTGTCACAGACAGCAATCCTTTCGGACAGCAGCAGCTTTCCTTCATGGATTGCATAACGGTCAAGGTAGACACCGGTGGCAAAGACGCTGGTTTCACCTGTGTGCATGATCCTGGCCACCATGAACGGAGTACGTGCTTGCGCTGTGGTTTCTGTGGAGGACACCACCAGTGGGATGCCCAGCAGATGACGGTAGCTCTGACGTTCGTAGATGTTGGCTTCACGCAGGGCAGAGACGCGGTCTTTCAGCATGTCGCGGCTGTCTGCCCACACGAGGCCAGCTGCAAGTCCGTCGCGCTGGTTTTCGGCGTTGGTGACCTTGTAGTTGCACTGTGGGGTGAAGAAGTCCGGCCACTGTTCCAGGGCGTCACTGTCAATCACGTCGGCGTATGCGGCATTGAAGGCCGCCAGTTGAAGCAGGTCGATCATGCTTGCTGCTCCATGTGGTGTCGGTAGGCTTTCCAGAAGCCACGCACAGAGGTTTCTGTGGCTCTGCCTTCGCTGGAACCCACCACGTCACCGCCCATCTCAACGACAGCATCCAGATCGGTGGCGCCTGCAATACCTCGCTGCACGAAACCACCTACGGCGCCATCTTCCATGGAGATGAATCCGGCAGGTCCCACGAGGTTCAGCTGCTTCAGGCGGACCTTGCGCTGCTCTTCGGTGTCGTCTGCATAGCCCAGGTAGGTCCAGTTCAGGTCACTGCGTTCAACCCCTTTGGGAAGAATCTGGCGAATGGCAAGGCAGTTCTGGATCTGCTGCACCACGAGTCCGGGGAACACCGACAGGATCTGGAGGGTGATACCGTCGTCGTACTCGTGGAAACCAGCCAGCAGACTGGGGTCTTTTAGCCTGTAGCGTTCGTTGTCCGAACGAAGGGCCTGCTCTTTGTAAGAGTCGTCTTTGGCGGCCGGGTCGATCATGGAGTAGCTGACGTGGTGACCGCCACTGCTGTCCACGATCACGCCACCCTTCTGGGAGAGGCGGTTGATTTCAAACGTGGTGAAGAAGGTGTGCAGCAAGCTGGCGTGGTAGCTGTCCTTGACGTTTTCGAAGTAGAGCTTCCAGTTGTTGGGCAGCGCCTGGGTGAAGCGACCTATGACTTCCACTGGTTTGTGGAGCACACGCTCGATGCGTCCAGCGATTTCCTCACCGAGGTATTCCTCGATGGCGGGCACATCGTCCGAGAAGCTCCCAAACACCAGCCCACAGAAGATGGTGGTTCTCAATCGGCGTGGGCTGTGGTCTTCCTTGCAGAAGGAAGGGGGCATTCCTCCCTGGCCTTTGACGCCTTGTTCGAAGGCGACCCCAGTGAGGTCGCCTTGCAGGTTGTAGCTCCAGGCGTGATAGACGCACTGAAAGCTCTCAACCCGTCCGGATTTCTCCAGCGCAATCAAGGCACCACGATGTGCGCAGCGGTTCTCAAAGGCGTAGATTTCTCCATCTTCACCCCGAACCACCACTACCGGGGTTTCCCCGGCATAAGTGGTTCGGTAGGAACCTTGCTCAGGCAGTTCTACCTCCAGGCACAGGTAATTCCATACGCTGCCCTTGAAGATGCGTTCCTGCTCCAGTTCATGGGTCGAGGGATCACCATAGATGCCATAGGGTATGCGTGTGTTCTCTTTGGTTTTCCATTGGATGGTTTGTGTCTGCATGTCTGCCTTTACTCCAACGTGACCTTGGCGGCCTGGATGACTTTTTTCCACTTCTCGGTCTCAGACCGAATGAACTTGCCTGACTCTTCTGGTGACCAGGCTCTGGGCTCCGTGCCTTGCTCTTCAAAACGCTGTTTGACCTCTTGTCCTGACATTGCATCTGCAATCTGCTTTTGGACGTTAGACACTACGGAAGCTGGTGTTCCGGGAGGGGCAACCACCGAGAAGAAGGTGACCGCCTGCATGTCGCGCAGGCCTTGTTCTGCAAAGGTCGGTACTTCTGGCAGTACCTTTGAACGCTTTTCGTCAGCAACGGCAAAGACCCGCAACTTGTTGGACAGGTGATGTGGCGCTGAAGAGCCGATGTTGTCAAAGAACACGTCCACGTTTCCTGCAATGAGGTCAACCAGAGCAGGTGCAGTGCCTCTGTAGGGTACGTGTGTCATTTCAGTTCCCGTGAGTTGCATGAACAGGGCCGCCGTCAGATGGGAGGTGGAGCCGCTACCCTGTGATGCAACGCTTACCTTGCCAGGATTGGCTTTCAGGTAAGCAATGAACTCGGTGAGGTTCTTGACAGGTAGCCTGTTGCTTACCGCCAGAATGTTGGGTGCTGTAGCCAGGACCGTAACAGGTACCCATTGAGTTGGATCGAATGACAGCTTTGTGTAGAGGTTGTGGTTGACTGCAATAGGCCCAGGTGGGGATGCCAGCAAAGTCAAGCCGTCCGGATCTGATCGGAAAACCCGCTCGGCGCCGATGTTTCCGCCTGCTCCTGGCCTGTTGTCAACGACTACGCCACCACCGTAGTGCGCACGCATCTTGTCTGCAATCAGTCTGGGCAATATGTCTGCAGTGCCTCCGGCAGGGAAGGGAACAATGAACCGAAGTGTGTTGCCAGACTGGGCCCAGGCGGTACCTGAGATCAGTGTGGCTGCCAGACCTTGTAAGGCGGTGCGGCGGCCGATGTTTGAACCTTGCATGTTGGTTTGTCTCCGTGGTTGTGATGCGGGCTGATTATTGCGAGTCACCATCTGCCAAACCAAGCTACATTTGCGCATTGCGCAAAATTAGGGTTTTCCATGACTCTTGTTAGTGGATTGAGAGACCGTGATTCGGTGGCGTCTCTTCGAAAAGGTCTGCAGGTATTGACCAGCTTTGGACGGCAGAATCCGAGGCTGACCATTACCGATGTGGCGCGATTGACAGGAGTGACGGCAGCTTCTGCGCGACGTTCACTGCTGACTCTGGAAGAGCTGGGCTATCTGGGCACTGATGGGAAGTACTTCTGGATGCTTCCTCGAACACTGCTTGTGGCTAACTCTTTCATTTCATCCAGGCCTTTGCCGTCAATGGCACAGCCGCTTCTGGATGCACTTTCCGAGCGAACGCGTGAGTCGGCTTCCTTAGGTCAGTTGCTTGACCACGATGCCATCATCGTCGCCCGTTCCACAGCCAGGCGCAGCTTGAGCATTGGGTTGGGCATTGGCTCGCGTCTGCCCGGGTACTGTTCCGCCATAGGTAGGGTGCTGCTGTCCAGCCTTCCGAAGGAGGATGCCGAGCGATTACTGGTTTCCATGGAGCGTCCAGCCTTGACGTCGCTGACAGTGACCGAGCTTCCGCAGATCCTTGCGCTGCTGGAGCGTTGCCGTGAGGAGGGATGGGCCAGCTCAAATGAGGAGATTGAACAAGGCGTTCGTTCGATGGCTGTACCGATACGTGATCGTGCAGGGCAGGTCGTGGCAGCCATGAGCATTGCGGTCAGGGCAGAACGCATGAGCATGGCGGAGTTTCATCAAACTTTCTTTGGGCAGTTGACCCGTGCCAGAAAGAGGCTGGAAGACTACCTGTTTCCGGTTTAGGTAGTAGCTACTTCCGGCAGCTAGGGTTCAGGGTCGTCCAGTTTGAGATCCGATGCCGTGGCTTCTATTGGGTGGCTTTGCAGGTGTGATGAACCGCCCCGGGTTTCAAGGAGGCTGGTTGGTTTAAGTTGAAACCACCCCACCACCTGGCGTGAGAACAGTATCCGTCCGGCTATCCCCTCTTGACCGCCGTGGGCGGTGGTTGGAGGGGGTTCAGTGGGATGGTGCCTGCCAGCGATGCGGCAACAGCTCCAGGATACGGCTGTTGGGCCATGTGGGCAGCTTGTCCATCACGTCCTTGAGGTAGGCGTAAGGGTCGTGGCCATTGAGTTTGGCCGACTGGATCAGGCTCATCACGGCGGCAGCACGTTCACCCGCGCGCAGTGAACCGGCGAACAGCCAGTTCTTGCGCCCCAGCGCCACTGGTCGCATCTGGTTCTCCACCCAGTTGTTGTCGATGGGCACTCGCGTATCGTCCACGAACACCGTCAACGCCTGCCAACGCCGCAGGCTGTAGTCAAAGGCCTTGGCTGTGGCCGAGCCATCGGGCACCTTGGCTCGGTGTGCGGTCAGCCAGCTGTGCAATTTGTCAATCACTGGCCTGCTGTGCTGCTGGCGGACTTGCCGCCGTTCATCGTCTGTGGCACCTTGGATTCGGCGCTCGATGTCATAAAGCTCGCCGATGTGTTCCAGCGCCTGCCCCGCGATCTGGCTTTTGTTGGCTGCGTGCAGCTCGAAGAACTTGCGCCGTGCGTGCGCCCAGCACCCGGCCTCCTGGATGTGCTCGCCCATGAGCTGTTTGTAGCCCGCAAAGTCGTCCACCAGCAGCGTTCCACGCCAGTCTTCAAGGAAGGTGCCGGCATGCCTGCCGGCCCTGCTTTCACAGAAGTCATAGACCACCGCGCGCAGTGTTTCGTGTCGCCCTGGTGTGTAGGCCCACAGATAGGCCCGGTGCGTCTTGCCGTCGCGTTGGCTGGCCGGCTTGAGCATCTGCACCGGCGTTTCGTCAGCATGGAGTACAGGATGTGCCAGCACCTCCTGGCGCAGGGCATCGACCAGCGGCTGCAGTTGCACGCCACAGCTGCCCACCCACTGCGCCAGGGTGGAGCGCGGAATCGGCACGCCCGCTCGGGCGTAGATGGCCTCCTGGCGATACAGCGGCAAATGGTCGGCGTACTTGGCCACCAACACCTGGGCCAGCAGCCCCGTGGTGGCCAGGCCCTTGTCGATGATGTGGGCGTCCACCGGCTGCTGCTTGAGCGTCTGGCAGCAGGCGCACACCCATTTGCCGCGCACATGGCGGTGCACAGTGAACACGCCGGGCGTGTAGTCCAGCTTCTCGCTGACGTCTTCGCCCATGCGGCGCATGGGTTGACCACAGCACTCGGTCGCCTCGGGTTCGTGCTGGAATTCCTGGCGTGGCAACTGGGCCGGCAGCGGCTGGCGTTTGGGCTGCTGACGTGGTATGCGCTCGGCCGCCGGGCGCAGGGATTCGATCTCGTCTTCCACTGCCCACAGGTCTTCTTCCAGCGATTCTTCGAGCAGGCTGCGCTGCTCGGCGTTGAGGGCCTCGCTCTTGGCGGCAAACTTCAGCCGCTTGAGCACCGCCATCTCGTAGGTGAGCTTGTCCAGCAGCGCACTCTGGTGGCGCAACTCGCCCACAAGCCGATAGGTGAGCTCGCGCAGTTGCTGCGCGTCCATTTCACCCAGGGCCTGCTCGTCGATCACCATGCACCGCAGTGTGCCTGCACACGCGGGAGATGGCCATTGGCACATCTCCCAATTGCCAACCAGGCCGCTTAACAGCGACGATTCACACCACGGTGATCGCCCCTGCTGAGCCCATGCGCTGCCACGGCAAGCCCAGCACCAGGGCGTTGAGTTGGCTGCGTTCGAGGGCCACGTTGGGGCTGCCCACTGGCGCCCAGTTGAACTTTCCCTGGTGCAGTCGGCGCGCGGCCAGCCACAGACCCACGCCGTCGTGCACAAGAATCTTGATGCGGTTGGCCCTTTGGTTGGCAAACACGTAGGCGTGATGGGGGTGGGCCGCCCCGAAGGTGGCAATCACACGGGCCAAGGCCGTATCGGGTCCGGCGCGCATGTCCAGTGGGGCCGTGGCCAGCCAAGCCGCATCGATCCGTATCATCGCAGCCAATCTCTGAGCGCCAGGGCACACTGCGCAGCCGCCTCCACAGGCCACTCAATCTTGACGATGGCACTGGCACGCTGGACTTCGATGCGAATGAGTTGGCCATCGCCGCTGGCCTGTGCCGGGGCAGTGGCCGGCGGTTGCGCTACGTGGTCATCAGCAACGACGGCCGCAACCGGCAGGGCAACGAAGGCTGGCGTTTGCGCCAGCCCCTGCTGGCGTGACAGGCGTTGTTCGCGCAACCAGCGGTGCACCATGTTGGGATGCAGGCCGTGGCTCAAGGCCACGCCGGCTACCGATGCACCTGGCTCACGGGTCTGCTGCAACACCGACGCCTTGAAGGCTGCGCTGTACTCGCGCCGCAACCGGCGCTCTTCATCGATCAATCGTTCCATCGTCTCCACGATCTCCTTCGTGGGGACGATCGCCGATTACGACATCTCGATCAAGATGGGTTCACCGGACGGATACCACCATCGAAGGTGAAAAATGCCTTCATCTCGAAGTCGCTGATATCGCGGGGGAGCCCACGCATCCCCAAAAACGTTGTGTGCCAACCCTGCATCGTGAACCTCAAAAGTGGGAGGCCACCATACCCGTTTACAAAGCGAACAGGAAAGTCAATGAAATCAACGGTCTACCCAGACCACCCCCGCGCCAGTGCTAGCTTTGCGTACCGTCACTTATTGCACTGAAAACGAGGAGACCCCAAAGATCCGAGTTGGGGCACGGTGAGAGGTGAACCTGTCAGGCCCATGACCACGGTGAGGGGGGCATTGATCTCCCGGACGAGCGCTTCGATGGTCTTGGGGTCGGAAGCCCCCGGCACAAAGAGGCAATCCGCACCCGCCTCTCGGTACGCATTGCATCGCTCGACGGCCTCTGCAAAAACATTGCTCGCACCAGTCAGGTAGACATCGGATCGGGCCGTCAGAACAAAAGGAACTCCCGACGCGTCCGCGGCGCGTCTTGCTGCCCGAACGCGCGCGACAGCGTGCTCTCTGTCGAACAGGGCTTGCGCAGGATTGCCGCTGTAGTCCTCGATGTTCGCGCCCACCACACCAGCACGAATCGCAGCCGCGATGGTTTCTCCAACCTCTTCAGGGCTCGCACCGTAGCCCGACTGGAGATCGGCGGAGACAGGAAGTGGACTTGCCGCAGCAATGGACCCCACGCGATCCAGCATGGTCTCCCTGCTCACAGCAGCTTCTTGATCAGGGAATCCCAGCGAGAAAGCCACGCCTGCACTCGTAGTGGCGATAGCGGGAAAGCCGCAGGACGCGAGCATCAGCGCACTACCAACGTCCCAAGCGTTGGGCATCAGAAAGATGGCCTCGGCAGTGTGCAATTGCTGGAACCGTAGACCCCGTTGGATTTGGCTCATTATGGCCATCCTAGTCGCCGAAGTTGGTGGCGGGTACTTCAGTCGGTATCGTGCGTATGGGCAATCTCGCCCAGACACCGCATCAACTTGTCGTAAAGCGTGCGCCCTGTTGTCGGGGGAGGTATGCCACACACCCATGTACTTCCTGCCGTTTTTGCGATTTGGTAGAGCGCCTCACTTTTCGACCATAACCAGCGCATGCACAGATTCGTCGGTGTCGAAAAACGGCTCACGTTGCTTGCGTGGTTGCTTTAGGCAGCGCGTTCGAATCTCCTCGGGACGATTCAAGACAGGTTTACCGGGCAAACGCTCCGCAACTCCTATGTGGCCGTGTCAACCGCGCGTTGTTCCGGATCTGTTCACCTACTCGCCAAAACGGAGTAGATAGCTACCCCCAGATTCTGAGAGTGAAGTGGTGCAAGGCGATGTCTTCAACAAAGACGATTTGTACGAGGCATTAAGCAAGCACAGAGTGGGAATAGCGATCAATTCCAACGATCCTTCAACCCCGTCACCCGGTTGAACACCACTTTCCCGCCCACCCCGTGGTCCGCACGGTCGGCCACGAAGTAGCCGTGGCGCTCAAACTGGAATTTCTGGTCTGGCTTCGCTGCAGCCAGTGAAGGCTCCACAACCGCCGTCACCACCTTCAGGCTGTCGGGGTTCAGCGCGTCCAGGAAGTTCTTGCCGC
>CALMYH010000024.1 GCA_937873395.1 uncultured Burkholderiales bacterium | reverse complement strand
AGCGGCGGAGCGTGGGGGCCATGAACTCAGCGCCGGGCCGCCCCAAGCTGAATTCACACCCCCTCGGGGGGCAGCGACCCGCACAGCGGCGGAGCGTGGGGGCTTTATTCATAGCCGAAGGAACGCACCCGGGCATCGTCGTCCGCCCAACCCGAGCGGACTTTCACCCACAGCTCCAGGAACACCTTGCCGTCCCAGAGCTTTTCCAGCTCCTGCCGGGCCTCGGTCCCGATGCGCTTGAGCTTCTCGCCCTTCTCGCCGATGACCATGCCCTTGTGGCCCTCGCGTTCGACCACGATGGTCGCCGCGATGCGCCGCAGGCCGCCCTCCTGCTCGAACTTGTCGATCACCACGGTCGAGGTGTAGGGCAACTCGTCCCCGGTCAGGCGGAACAGCTTCTCGCGCACCATCTCGGCCGCCATGAAGCGCTCGCTGCGATCGGTCAGTTCGTCCGGGTCGTGCATCCAGGGCTGGCGCGGCAGGTACTTGCCACAGATGTCGAACAGCCGGCGCACGTCCCTCGGGTTCTTGGCCGACATGGGCACGAACTCGGCGAACGGATGGCGATCCTGCATGGAGCGCAGCCAGGGCGCCAGTTCGCCACGGCGGTGCACCAGATCGAATTTGTTGGCCAGCAACACCACCGGCAGCTCCCGGGGCAACAGGTCCAGGACTTTGGCGTCGGCCAGGTTGAAACGCCCCGCCTCCACCACGAACAGGATCAGGTCGACATCGGCCACGGCTCCCAGCACCGTCTTGTTCAGGGCCCGGTTGAGGGCATTGCCGTGCCGGGTCTGGAAGCCCGGCGTATCGACAAACACGAACTGGTGGGCCCCCACCGTGCGGTAGCCGGTGATGCGATGGCGGGTGGTCTGCGCCTTGCGCGACGTGATGCTGACCTTCTGGCCCACCAGCGCATTGAGCAGCGTCGACTTGCCCACATTGGGTTTGCCGACGATGGCCACATAGCCACAATGCTGGTCCTCGGCTGCTACGACCTCGGCGCTCGGCGCCGGCTCTGCCTCCTCGTCCGGCGGGTCCGACGGCCGCCCCAGGACGCGCGCCAGCATGGCGTCCAGATCCGGGTTGGCGGCGGGTGGAGACTCGGGTGGCTGCTTGGGCATCGTGGCGGAACAGGGATGGAAAAATGGAACAGAAATTCAGGAAGGCCCCGGCTCAGCGGCCGGTGCCACGGACCTGCAGTTGCTGCAGCATCGCGGCCGCGGCCGCCTGCTCGGCCGCACGGCGGGAAGCGCCCAGACCGCGTTCGGTCAGCCCTGCCTCCACCACCATGCACTCGACATCGAAGGTCTGGCGATGGGCTTCACCCAAGGTGGCCACCACGCGGTATTCGGGGAGCTTCATTTTGCGCCCCTGCAGCCACTCCTGCAATTCGGTCTTCGCATCCTTGCCCAGGGATCCCATCTGGGCATCCCACTGGACGTCGGCGTAAAGCCGGTGGACGAGCGCATTGACCGTCTCGAACCCCGCATCCAGATACACCGCGCCGATCAGCGCCTCGAGCGCGTCGGCCAGGATGGAAGGCCGCTTGTTCCCTCCGGAGCGCTTTTCGCCATCGCCCAACCGCAGGCAAGCGGACAAGCCCAGGCGGGTGGCGATCTGCCCCAGGCTGTCCTGTTTGCCCAGATGGGCACGCACGCGCGAAAGATCGCTTTGGGGCGGGTCGCTGAGTTTTTCGACCAGCAGCCCCGACACCGCCAGTCCCAGCACGGCATCGCCCAGGAATTCGAGGCGCTCGTTGTGGTCGGCAGAAAAACTTCGGTGCGTCAGGGCCCGCTCGATCAGGCGCGGGTTGGCAAACCGATGGCCCAGCCGCTGCTGCAGGGCCGACAGATCGGCGCTCAAGACCGTGGCTGCCGGCACACCGCCGGTCGCATGCCTGGCCAGAACATCACTTGGAGCGACCCTGGTACTTCATGACCAGATAGGCCGGACCAAACAGATGGATCTCGCGGCTGTAGTCGAACGAGACCACCACCCGGTCACCCTGCTTGGTGATCTCCAGGTCGCGCCCGGAGATGGTCCGGATGTCGTCGATCTGGGCGGTCCGGTCAAACGCTGCCCGGATTTCCGACACGGTGCTGCCGCTGGCGGCCGCCTTGTCGGTGGCCTTCTGGACCGCCATGTATTCGATGTACGTGGGCACGACCTGGGCCACCACCACACCGGCAAAGGCGAGGATGATGCCGACAAAAAGCAGGCCGAAGAATGTCAGGCCTCGTTGCTGGTGTTTCGTTCGCATCTGTGGTTTCTCCGCTCGGAACTGGAAACGGGCGTCACTCGAAGGACCCGATACGCCCCAGGTCGCCAAAATTCATCCAGACAAAAAACGCCCGTCCCACGATGTTGGCCTCGGGCACGAAGCCCCAGTAACGCGAGTCCAGCGAATTGTCCCTATTGTCGCCCATCAGGAAGTAGTGCCCCTGAGGCACCCGACAGACCACACCCTCGACCGAATACCGGCATTGGTCCCTGAACGGAAACTCGATCGTGCCGGGAATGAACGAGGGCCTGTCGCTGTCGTTGAGGGTCAGGAAGCGGCGCCCGTCGATGGTCTCGGCATACTGGCTGGCGTAGCGCATGCTGTCGCCGTCGAAGAACTCGGGCAGAGATTCCCGCGGCACCGGCACGCCGTTGACGCTCAACTGCTTGTTCAGGTAGGCCACCTCGTCACCGGGCAGGCCCACCACCCGCTTGATGTAGTCCAGGCTGGGCTGCGGCGGGTAACGGAACACCATCACGTCGCCGCGGCGGGGCTCGTTGTTGCTGATGATCTTGGTGTTGAAGACGGGCAGGCGGATGCCGTAGTGGTACTTGTTGACCAGGATCAGGTCCCCGACACGCAGCGTCGGGATCATGGAACCCGAGGGGATCTTGAACGGCTCGAACAAAAATGAGCGCAGGACAAAAACGGCCAGGATCACCGGAAACAGACCCGCCGTCCAGTCCAGCCACCAGGGCTGGGCCAGCAGCTTCTGGCGCGACTGCTCGACGTCGCCCTCGATGTGGGTGAAGCCCTGCGCACGCAGGGCTGCAGCACGCGCGTTGTGCTCGTCAACCAGCTTTTGCGCGGCGGCCCGCCGGCGCGGCAGGAAGAACAGCTTTTCGGCCAGCCAGTAGGCACCGGTGATCGCGGTGGCCAGCATCAGCACCAGGGCAAAGTTGCCCTCGATCGACCCCGAGACGAACGCCAGCACATACAGGGCAAAGGCGCCCAGCACCACTGCGGTGACCGCGCTCATCGTGCCCTGCATCATTCTTCCACCTGAAGAATGGCCAGGAAGGCCTCCTGCGGCACCTCCACCGATCCGATCTGTTTCATGCGTTTCTTGCCGGCTTTCTGTTTTTCGAGCAGTTTGCGTTTGCGGGTGATGTCACCGCCGTAGCATTTTGCCAGCACGTTCTTGCGCAGCGCCTTGATGGTCTCGCGCGCAATGATGTTGCCGCCGATGGCCGCCTGAATCGCCACGTCGAACTGCTGGCGGCTGATGATCTCACGCATCTTGGCCGCCACCGCCCGGCCTCGGTACTGGGCCTGCGTGCGGTGCACGATGATGGACAGCGCATCCACCTTCTCGCCGTTGAGCAGCATATCCACCTTGACGACGTCGGAGGGGCGGTATTCCTTGAACTCGTAGTCCATGGACGCATAGCCGCGGCTGACGGACTTGAGCTTGTCGAAGAAGTCCAGCACGATCTCGCCCAGCGGCATGTCGTAGGTCAGCATGACCTGCTTGCCATGGTAGGCCATGTTCAACTGCACACCGCGCTTCTGGTTGGCCAGCGTCATGACAGCCCCCACATACTCCTGCGGCATGTACAGGTGCACCGTGACGATGGGCTCGCGGATCTCCTCGATGCGGCCGACATCGGGCATCTTGGACGGGTTCTCCACCTTGATGACCTCGCCGTCGCCCTTGACCACCTCGTAGACCACGCTGGGCGCGGTGGTGATCAGATCCTGGTCGAACTCGCGCTCCAGGCGCTCCTGCACGATTTCCATGTGCAGCAGACCCAGGAAGCCGCAACGGAAACCAAAGC
This sequence comes from uncultured Burkholderiales bacterium, assembly GCA_937873395.1. Taxonomy (GTDB): domain Bacteria; phylum Pseudomonadota; class Gammaproteobacteria; order Burkholderiales; family Burkholderiaceae_C; genus Hydrogenophaga. The sequence goes on along the minus strand of CALMYH010000024.1, from coordinate 30,787 downwards.
CCAGCGCTTGCGACACCTCGGGCTCGTAGCGCAGGGCGGCGTCGTTGAGCTGCAGCTTCTCCAGCGCGTCGCGCAGCTGGTCGTACTCGCTGGCCTCGGACGGATACAGTCCGGCAAACACCTGCGGCTGCACCTCCTTGAAGCCGGGCAGCGGTTCGGTGGCAAACGCCAGGTTGGCACCGCTGCTGGTCTTGACCGCGGTGATGGTGTCCCCCACCTTGGCGGCCTTGAGTTCCTTGATGCCGGCGATGATGTAGCCCACCTCGCCTGCGTTCAGCGCGTCGCGGGGCTCGTTGTGGGGTGTGAACACACCCAGCTTCTCGGCGTTGTACAGCGCCTCGGTCGCCATCAGCTTGATCTTGTCGCCGCGGTTCAGACGCCCGTCGACCACGCGCACCAGCATCACCACACCCACGTAGTTGTCGAACCAGCTGTCGATGATCATGGCGCGCAGGGGCGCATCGGGGTTGCCGCGCGGCGGCGGCACCTTGGCCACCACCAATTCCAGGATGTCTTCGACGCCCATCCCGGTCTTGGCCGAACATGGCACGGCGTCGGTCGCGTCGATGCCGATCACGTCCTCGATTTCCTGCTTGGCGTTGTCCGGGTCCGCCTGCGGCAGGTCCATCTTGTTCAGGACCGGCAGCACCTCCACACCCAGGTCCAGCGCGGTGTAGCAATTGGCCACCGTCTGGGCCTCGACGCCCTGGCTCGCATCGACCACCAGCAGTGCGCCTTCACACGCCGACAGCGAACGCGACACCTCGTAGGAGAAGTCCACGTGACCGGGCGTGTCGATCAGGTTGAGGTTGTAGACCTGCCCGTCGCGGGCCTTGTACTGCAGGGCCGCGGTCTGGGCCTTGATGGTGATGCCGCGCTCCTTTTCGAGGTCCATGGAGTCGAGCACCTGCTCACTCATCTCTCGATCGGTGAGGCCTCCACAGCGCGAGATGATGCGGTCGGCCAGGGTCGACTTGCCGTGGTCGATGTGCGCGATGATGGAGAAATTGCGGATGTGCTTCATCAGGAAATCAGGCTCTGGGCGGACACCCGGTCCGCCATAAAAAAGGGCGCGTCAACAGGTGACGCGCCCGGAACCAACAATCAATGGCAACTGCGATAGTTGGGGTTTCATTGTAGGCAAAAAGCCGGCGCAGCACACCCGAAGAGAACGCCGACCCTTCAGTTGCAAAGAGGACACACATACTTATCAACAGCATAAACACAATATCTCCGGATGACATGTGTTTATGTTGTGCACAACTTGTCTGCGGCGCGCAACGCTTCCCGCATGGTGAAGAATGCAGCGACGCAAACTGAAGATTCGGTGCCCGACACCTCGCATTCTACCGAAGGTGGACGCCATTCCAGCCGGCCAGGTCAGCGAGTGCAAACTTCAGGAATCCCCGATGGGGCCCTGAGGGTGGCCGATCGGCTGTGGCAAATCGGCCACCCTGGGTGCAATACCCTGCCCGCAGCTCGGGTTTCCGCCGGCTGTCATCGGGGCCTGGTTCAGCGCTGCGGACGGATCACCAGGAACTGGGCCCACTCGCCGCGACGCACCAGCACGCTCACCGGGCGGCTCAGGTCCGTCCGCGCCAGCACAGCGTCCAGCTCCCTCAGAGTGGGCGTCTCGGTGTTGGCCACCGCCATGATGACATCGCCCTCGCGCAGGCCGGCTCGGGCCGCTGCCCCCTCGGCAGTGACCACGCGCACACCGCCCTGCACGCCCAGCTCGCGTTTCTGCGCTGCCGTCAGGTCGGCCAGCGACAGGCCCAGTGCCTGCGCCGGGCCGCTGCTGGCACCGGGTGCCGTCTGCGGTGCCTGAGCCGTCGGTTGAGGGCGTTCCGGTTCGAGCTCGGCCACCACCACCGCCAGATCACGCTGGCCGCCCCGGCGGAACACCGTCATGGTGCTGCGAGTGCCCGGTGCCGTGTTGGCCACGATGCGGGGCAGATCCACCGAACGCTCCACGTCCTGCCCGTTGAAACGCAGGATGATGTCGCCCGGCTCCAGACCGGCCTTGGCGGCCGGCGAGTCGGGTTCCACCGTGCGCACCAGCGCACCGCGCGGCCTGCCAAGCCCGATCGACTCGGCCACATCCTTGCCCACCTGGTCGATGCGCACACCGATTCGGCCGCGCGTGACCCGGCCCACGGTGCGCAGCTGCTCCGACACCCGGGCCGCCTCGTCGATCGGGATCGCGAAGGAAATGCCCTGGAAACCGCCCGAGCGCGAGTAGATCTGGCTGTTGATGCCCACCACCTCGCCCCGCATGTTGATCAGCGGGCCGCCCGAATTGCCAGGGTTGATGGCGACATCGGTCTGGATGAAAGGCAGGAAATCGCCGGTTTCGCGCTGCTTGGCGCTCACGATGCCTGCGGTCACCGTGTTCTCCAGCCCGAACGGTGAGCCGATGGCCATCACCCACTCGCCCACGCGCAGCCGGTTCACGTCGCCGAACCGAACCGCCGTCAGGCCTGCGGCCTCGATCTTCACCACCGCCACGTCGGTGCGCCGGTCGGAGCCCACCACGCGGGCCTTGAACTCGCGCTTGTCGTGCAGCGTCACCAGCAACTCGTCGGCACCCTCGATCACATGGGCGTTGGTCATGATGAAGCCGTCGGTGCTGATCACGAAGCCGGACCCTACGCCACGCGGCACCGCCTCTTCCGAAGGTCCGCGCTCCTGGCGGGGACCCCGCGGGGTCATGCCCGGCGGAACGGGAATGCCGAAACGGCGAAAGAACTCGAGCATCTGCTCGTCAGGCCCACCGCTGGCAGACGGGCCGCTGGCGCGCGACAGCGTGCGGATGTTGACCACCGAAGGACCGACCAGGTCGACCAGGGGGGTGAAGTCGGGCAAGCCCTGGACCAGCAGCGGCGCCGAAGCGGGCTGGGCCGAGGCCGGTGCGGGGCTGAGCAAGGCCACGCCACTGCCAGCCCAGAAGGCAATGGCCAGCAGCGAGTACAAAGCCCTGTGCGGCAGGGGGCGCTGATTCATGACGGAGCTCCTCGGAGAGTTGAACGTGATCGGACGGCCGGCCCACCCTCGGCGGCAGGTCACCGTGCCTGTGCATGCAAGAGATTCGCGCCCCGCCAACATGTTCCCCTGGCGCCGGGCGCCGCGAACCTGCGCGGTCGCGTCAGCGCCGGATGCGTTCGAGCACCCGGACAAACTGCTCCAGCGTCGGGGTCGGCACCTCGCCCATCACCGTGACCCAATGATCCCCCAGCTTGCGGCTGATCGAGTGGGTGGCGCCGGACACCATGCTGTTCTCGCGTGTGTGCCGCACCGGATCGTGGGCCTGCACAAACAGCGAGACCGAGGCCAGACCGTCCGAAAAAACCCAGTGCATGGGTGCGTCCGAGCCGGCTTCCGCTTCCTTCACATGGCAGCTCATGGACTGGAATCCCGGCACCGGCTCGCTCAGGCGCCAGCCCTCGGCCTCGGCGGTTGTCTTGCGCAGCCGGGGCCGGTAGACCTCGTAGCCACGGGTGTTGCGCATCAACTGGCTGAGCTTGCCCATGCTCACCGGGGCATCCAGCTCCAGATCGGAAAACGCCAGCTGCTCCAGCACCTGGCCTTTGGCATCCAGGGTCTGCAGCTTCACCACCAGGCCGGTTCCCTGCTCGGACCAGATGCGGTAGCCGAAGCGCAGTGCATCCCTGGGCAGGATTTCAAGCACATGGGTCTTGTGTCCGGCCACCCGGTCCACCCCGGTCTCGCGGTGGCTGTAGAACTCCGGAATCAGGTTGCGCGGGGTGCGCAGCAACTCGGGAAACAGGCCAAGGGATTCCCGGTTGTCCACCCAGGCCCGCTTGGACTCAGGGGCAAACGTGATGACGTCGCTGTTGCGACGCAAGGTGATGCGCGGCTCACCGGTGAGCGTGTCGATGCGCTCCATCTGCTGCTGTCCGTCACACACATGCCAGATGCGGGAGGTCGACATCTCGCCACCGGCACTGACCACGAAAGTGCCCACATAGGCGCGCTGGCGCGAGGCGTCGTGGATGCGGGTCAGCCATTCGGTCAGGGAGCGCTTCTGGGCCTCGGCCGGCAAAGCAGCAGCCGGTGTCTGCGCCTGGGCCAATGCACCGACGGCACCCGCCAGCAGCGGCAAGACGAGGCTGCGCCAGAGCCGGCGCGAGAACAGCGCGTGGACCGCGGTCAGGCCCGGACGGCCAGACGGGACGAGGGAAGCAAGGTCAGCCGGCATCATGGGCATGGCTCAGCGGGAAGGCACGTCGAAGGTGGCGTTGCGCAGGAAACCGGCCGGCATCTGCAGGGCGGACATGCCGCCGTGCTGCCGGTGCTCGGCCATCAAGGCCTCCAGCTGCGGATCGCGAATCAGCGCGCCCTGGCCAGTCTGGACCACCACCAGGCCTTCGGCCTGGGTCTGCGTCTGCGCCACCACCGCGGGCGCGGCGACGGGCGCGGCCTCGGCGAGCTGAGGTGCGGCCCCCGGCGTGGTGAGCGCACCCAGCACCCCCCAGCTCACCGCCATGACGGCGGTCAGCGAAGCCAGGCCGGCCACCAGCTTCCAGCGGAACACACTGTCGTTGGCGCTGGTGCGTGAAACGTCGGCAGCAACGGCAGCCACCTGCGTCAGGGACTCGGGCATGCTGGTGGCCCGGGGCTGCTGCCAGGCCGGCGCCTCCTGCTGCAGGCGCGAACGCACCCCCGCCAGGAAATCCCCGCTGGCCAGCGCGGTCACCGGCGGCGTGCTGCCCCGCAGCACATCGCCGATCACGTGGTAACGGTGCCAGCGGGCCATGACCTCGTCGGCACCGGTGTCGGCAGCCAGCAGATCCTGCAAGGCCTGCCCGTCGAGTTCACCGTCGACCAGCGCCGACCATGCCTCGATGTCGGCTTCGCCGCCGGCCATGTGCTGTTGTGTCTTCGAATTGCTCATGAGAACCGTCCGTTCACCCACCCTTGCAGGTCATTCCTTGTTGTTCCGCCGTCACCAGCGCTTGCCCGTCTGGCGATCCAGCAGGGGCTTGATCCGACCCGAAATGGCTTCCCGCGCCCGGAAGATGCGGGAACGAACCGTTCCGATGGGGCAATCGAGTGCCAGGGCAATTTCTTCATAGCTCAGACCCTCGATTTCCCGCAAGGTGATCGCGTTGCGCAGCTCTTCCGGCAACGCATCCATGGCGGCATTGACCGCCTCCGCAATTTCCTTGCTGGCCAGCACCGCCTCGGGTGTCTCGGTGTCGGCCACGCCCCCGTTTAGTTCGCGTTCGTTTCCGGAAGTTTCATCTTCCTCGCCGGATTTCATCTGGGACTGGTAGACCAGGGGGTCGCGTTTGAGCTCCAGCAGTTGTTTTTTGGCCGTGTTGACGGCAATCCGGTACAGCCAGGTGTAGAACTGGGCGTCACCACGGAACTGGGCCAGCGCGCGGTAAGCCCGGATGAAGGTCTCCTGGGCAATGTCCTCCACCAGGTCGGTGTCGCGCACCATGCGCCCGATCAGCCGCTCGACGCGGCGCTGGTAACGCACCACCAGCAGTTCAAAGGCGCGCTGCTCCCCGGCCAGGGTTCGCTGGACCAGCATGGAATCGCTGTCCGGCGCTTGAGGGGCGAGGTGATCTTCAGTGGACATGGGCGCCGAAATATAACCCAGACGGCCGCATGGCCACGTTCACCGGGCCACCGCGGTCCAGGCGCGCCGAAAATCGGTCCAGCGTCCGGGGTCGGCCGAGCGGCTGGCCCAGGCCCAGATGGCACGGCCGGCCACGGGGCGCAGGCGCAGCAGCACATGCCCCTGCACGTCCAGCGCCACCTCGACCCCTTGCAGCTCGCGGACCTCGCCGGTGCGGGCGTCCTGCCAACGCCACTGCCCAGCGGCGTCCGACGGATCTGCGCCGGACCGGCCCGAGAGCCACTGCAGGCGCCCCTGCGGCCACCGGACCCAGACCCGCAGCGCCCAGAGCGCCCACAGCAGACTGCAGGCCAGCACCAGAAAGACCAGGACACGCTGACCGGACCAGGGCGGCTGGGTGTGCCACCAGATCAGACCCTGCAGCAGGGGCAGCAGGCCGGCCACCACCAGCGCCAGGGCCAGCGGGGTCGAACGCCGCAAAGGATAGGCGACCGGGGGCGGCGGACGCATGGAAGGCTCGGACCGGTGGGGGGTCGGTCCGGGAACGCAAGTCGGCCGTCAGACCCGGCGGAACACCAGGGTTCCGTTGGTGCCGCCAAAGCCGAAGTTGTTCTTCAGCGCGACATCGATCTTCATGTCCCGCGCGGTGTTCGCGCAGTAATCCAGGTCGCACTCGGGGTCCTGGTTGAAGATGTTGATGGTCGGCGGGCTTTTCTGATGGTGCACCGACAGCACGGTGAACACGCTTTCGATGCCGCCGGCGCCACCCAGCAGGTGCCCCGTCATCGACTTGGTCGAGTTGACCACGATGCGGCGGGCACGCTCGCCCAGCGCGGCCTTGATGGCGTTGCTCTCGTTGACGTCACCCAGCGGGGTCGAGGTGCCGTGGGCATTCACAAAATCGACCTGGTCTGTGCTGAGACCGGCGTTGCGCAGGGCATTGAGCATGGCGCGGCGCGGACCGTCCATGTTCGGCGCGGTCATGTGGCCGGCATCGGCGCTCATGCCGTAGCCCGACAGCTCGGCGTAGATGCGGGCACCGCGCGCCTTGGCCCGTTCGTACTCTTCGAGCACCATGACGCCGGCACCCTCGCCCAGCACGAAGCCGTCGCGGTCCTTGTCCCAGGGACGGGACGCGGTCTTGGGATCGTCGTTACGGGTCGACAGCGCGCGCATGGCGGCAAAGCCACCCACACCCAGCGGCGACACGGTGGCTTCGGCGCCGCCGGCCACCACCACGTCGGCGTCGCCGTACTCGATCTTGCGCGCGGCCTCACCGATGCAGTGCAGGCCGGTGGTGCAGGCCGTCACGACCGCCAGGTTGGGGCCCTTGAAGCCGAAGCGCATCGAGACATGACCGGAGATCATGTTGATGATGGATGCCGGCACAAAAAAGGGCGAGATGCGGCGCGGGCCGCGGTTGGTCAGTTCGGTGTGCGTTTCCTCGATCAGCGGCAGGCCGCCGATGCCCGAACCGATGATGCAGCCGATGCGCGTGGCCGTCTCTTCATCCAGGGCCTCGCCCGTGGGCAGACCGGCGTCCGTCACGGCCTGGTGGGCCGCGGCGATGCCGTAGTGGATGAAGGTGTCCATGGTCCGCGCCTCCTTGGCGCTGATGTAGGACTCCAGGTCAAAACCCTTGACCTCCCCGGCGATCTTGCACGCCATGGCCGAGGCATCGAACTTGGTGATCAGGTCGATGCCGGACTGGCCGGCCAGGAGGTTGGCCCAGGCATCCTGCACCGTGTTGCCCACGGGCGAGATGCAACCCAGGCCGGTCACGACGACGCGGCGGCGGCTCATGGGCAATCAGGCTTTCTGGTGGGCGACGGCGTAGTCGATCGCGTTCTGCACGGTGGTGATCTTCTCGGCGTCTTCGTCCGGGATCTCGATACCGAATTCGTCTTCGAGGGCCATCACCAGTTCCACGGTGTCGAGAGAGTCTGCCCCCAGATCGGCCACAAAAGCCTTCTCGTTGGTGACCTGACCTTCTTCCACGCCGAGTTGTTCGGCAATGATTTTCTTCACTCGTGCTTCGATATCGCTCATAAGTCCCTCTGAGGGTGGTTGAGATACAAGCCGCCATTTTAGCCGGGCTAGGGAGCAGCCCCTAGACCGGCCCGCCGGGCGGCCTCGCTCGGCGCAAAACGACCGGATGCGGTCAGGCCATGAACATGCCGCCGTTGACGTGCAGCTCCTGGCCGGTGATGTAGGACGCGTGCGGACTGGCCAGGAAGGCCACCGCATGCGCGATGTCGGCCGGCTTGCCCAGGTGACCGAGGGGAATCTGGCCCAGCAGGGCCTGCTGCTGCGCTTCGGGCAGCGAGGCCGTCATGTCGGTCTCGATGAAGCCCGGCGCCACGCAGTTGACCGTGATGCTGCGGCTGCCCAGCTCGCGCGCCAGTGCACGCGTCATGCCGGCGACACCGGCCTTGGCCGCCGCGTAATTGGCCTGACCCGGATTGCCCGAGGCACCGACCACGCTGGTGATGCTGATGATGCGACCGTAGCGCTGTTTCATCATCGGGCGGATCACGGCACGGCTCATGCGGAACACGGCCTTGAGGTTGGTGTCGAGCACCGCGTCCCAGTCGTCGTCCTTCAGGCGCATGGCCAGCATGTCGCGGGTGATGCCGGCGTTGTTCACCAGCACGTGCAAGGCGCCGTGCTCCTTGACGATGGCGTCGATCAGGGCTTCGGCCTCGGCCACGTTGTTCACGTCCAGCCGGGCACCGCGGCAGGACTCGAAGTTGGCCAGCGCCTGGCTGATGCGGGCCGCCCCTTCGTCGCTGGTGGCGGTGCCCACGACCTTCAGCCCCTTGCGGGCCAGTTCCAGCGCAATGGAGGCGCCGATGCCGCGCGAGGCACCGGTCACCAGGGCCACCTGGCCGGCAAAAACGTTCTCGGACATGTTGTTCTCCTCCTGAAAATGCCTCAGCCTGCGGCCTCAGGCCAGCAAGGCCTTCACCTCAGCCAGCGTGGCCGGATCGTACAGCGCGACACCGGTCAGCCCGGCGTCGATGCGCTTGGTCATGCCGGCCAGCACCTTGCCCGGGCCACACTCGACCAGGGTGCCGATGCCGCGGGCCTTGAAGGCCTGCACGCACTCGACCCAGCGCACCGGGCCGAAGGCCTGGCGGTAGAGCGCGTCTCGGATGCGGTCGGCGTCGGTCTCGACCGCCACATCGATGTTGTTGATGACTGGAATCTGGGGCGCGGCCAGCGTGGTGACGGCCAGCTGCGCGCGCAGCTTCTCGGCGGCCGGCTTCATCAGGCTGGAATGGAACGGCGCCGACACCGGCAGCGGCAGCGCGCGCTTGGCCCCGGCGGCCTTGAGCATCTCGCAGGCCTTCTCCACCGCCGCCTTGCTGCCCGCAATCACGGTCTGGGCCGGGTCGTTGAAGTTCACCGCCTCCACCACCTCGCCGCTGTCGGCGGCAAACGTGGCCTGGGCTTCGGCACAGCCGGCCTTGACCCGTTCGGCGTCCATGCCCAGGATGGCGGCCATGGCGCCCGTGCCCACCGGCACGGCCTCTTGCATGGCCGCAGCGCGCAGACGCACCAGGGGCGCGGCCTGGGCCAGCGTCAGCACGCCGGAGGCGACCAGTGCGCTGTACTCGCCCAGCGAATGACCGGCCACCGCAGCCGGCAGGGCGCCACCTTCGGCGCGCCAGACGCGCCAGGCCGCCACGCCGGCCACCAGCATCACCGGCTGGGTGTTGGTGGTCAGGGCCAGCGCCTCCTTGGGGCCCTGGGCAATCAGCTGGCCCAGGTCTTCACCCAGGGCGTCGGAGGCCTCTTTCAGGGTCTCGGCCACCACCGGGTGGTCGCCCCAGGCATCGAGCATGCCGACCGACTGGGAACCCTGGCCGGGAAACACGAAGGCAAAAGCGGTCATCGTCCAATCCTGTGAGGGGCGCCGCAGCGCCGGTTCAAAAATCGAGCAGCACCGAGCCCCAGGTGAAGCCACCACCCACGCCTTCGAGCAGCAGGGTGTGGCCGGGCCGGATGCGCCCGCTGCGCACGCCCTGGTCCAGGGCCAGCGGAATCGATGCGGCCGAGGTGTTGCCGTGTTCGTCGACCGTGACGATCACCTTGTCCATGTCCAGCCTGAGCTTGCGCGCCGTGCCCTGCATGATGCGGATGTTGGCCTGGTGCGGAATGAGCCAGTCGATGTCCTCGGCTGTGCGGCCCGCCTTCTCCAGCGAGGTGCGTGCGGTCTGCTCCAGCACGCCCACCGCCAGCTTGAACACCGCCTGCCCGTCCATGCGCAGCAGGGGCGAGCCCAGCACCTCGCCGCCCGAGACGTGGCCGGGCACACACAGGATGCCGGTGTGTTTGCCGTCGGCGTGGATGTCGGTGGCCAGGATGCCCGGCTCGGCACCCGCCTCCAGCACCACGGCACCGGCGCCATCACCGAACAGCACGCAAGTGGTGCGGTCGTTGAAGTCGAGCAGGCGGCTGAACACCTCGGCGCCGATCACCAGCGCCCGCTGCACGCCCCCGGCCCGGATCATGGCATCGGCCACCGTCAGCGCGTAGATGAAACCGCTGCAGACCGCCTGCACATCGAAGGCCGGGCAGCCCGCCACCCCCAGCTTGTGCTGCACGATGGTGGCGGTGGACGGAAAGACCATGTCGGGCGTCGACGTGGCCACGATGATCAGGTCGATGTCGGCCGCCGCGATGCCCGCGGCCGCCAGCGCGTGCCGGCCGGCCTCGACCGCCAGGTCGCTGGCGTAGACACCCTCATCGACGAAGTGCCGCGCCCGGATGCCGGTGCGCTCGATGATCCAGTCGTCGCTGGTCTCGATGCCGCGCGCGGCCAGCAGGGCGGCCATGTCGGCGTTGGTCAGACGCCGGGGCGGCAGGCAGCTGCCGGTGCCGGTGATGCGGGCATAACGGGTCATGCGCAATGGAGGGTTCAGAGGGTCGGAATCTGCTTGAGCTCGCTGGGCACCTCGTCGGGCAGCAGCAGCGGCCTGGCGTGGGCAATGCGCCCGCGCAATTTTTCCAGCAGGTCGTTTCGGGCCGAATCATAAGCCCGCGACAGCGCATGCTCAAAAGCGAAGGCGTCGGCCGAGCCGTGGCTCTTGAACACCAGACCGCGCAAGCCCAGCAGCGCGGCACCGTTGTGGCGGCGGTGATCGACCCGGCGCTTGAAGGCAGAGAGCACCGGATAGGCCACCAGCGCCGCCAGCTTGCTGGGCAGGTTGCGCGAGAACTCCTCGCGGATCAGGCCGGCCACCATCGACGCCAGGCCCTCGCTGGCCTTGAGCGCCACGTTGCCCACAAAACCGTCGCAGACCACGATGTCGGTCGTGCCCTTGAAGATGTCGTCGCCTTCGACGTTGCCGAAGAAGTTCAGGTCGCCGGTGTTGGACGCATTGCGCAGCAGCACGCCGGCCTGCTTGATCACCTCGCTGCCCTTGATGACTTCTTCGCCCACGTTCAGCAGGCCCACCGTGGGCTCCTCGATGCCGGTCTGGGCCGCCACCAGGGCCGAGCCCATGACGGCAAACTGCAGCAGGTGCTCGGCCGTGCAGTCGACGTTGGCGCCCAGGTCAAGCACGGTGGTGGCCTTGCCCTGGGCGTTGGGCATCTGGGTGGCGATGGCCGGGCGTTCGATGCCGTCCAGCGTCTTGAGCAGGTACCGGCCGATGGCCATCAGGGCCCCGGTGTTGCCCGCAGACACCGCCACCTGCGCCTTGCCGTCGCGGACCTGGGCAATGGCCACGCGCATGGAAGAGTCCTTCTTCTTGCGCAAGGCCACCTCGACCGGGTCGTCCATGCTCACCACCTCGGTGGCCGGCACCACGGTGCAACGCACGTTGTTCGTCACTTGCGGCCAGCCGGCCAGCACCTGCGGCTGTCCGACAAGCAAAAGCTGGGCTTCAGGGTGTGCGGCCAGGAAGGCGGCACACGCCGGCATGGTGGCCGATGGCCCCACGTCTCCTCCCATGCAATCCACAGCGACCGTGATCATGTTCTTGTCCTGACTGCGGCCCGGGGGTCACACCCCTTCAGGCATGAAAAAAGCCCGCATGGACATGCGGGCTTGTGCATGTGCCTTCTGCGCAGCCCCGAGCATAACGCCACGGGGGCCAGGCAGACAGCCCGGCGCCTGGCTCAGGCCTCGGACTTGTTCTTGAGCACCTGGCGGCCACGGTAGAAGCCGTTGGGGCTGATGTGGTGACGCAGGTGCACTTCGCCGGTGGTCGGCTCGACGGCGGTGCCGGGAGTGTTCAGGGCGTTGTGCGAACGGTGCATGCCCCGCTTGGAGGGGGACTTCTTGTTTTGCTGGACGGCCATGGTCGGCTCCTGAAAATCGGGTGGGTGACGAGAAAGTGTTCAGCTTGCGCCCCACCCTTCCTCATCTTTTGCAGGTGGATGTCAGCGCGAAACCTCGCATTATAGCCCTCTCTGGCCGGGAGCACAAATCAGTCGCCCTGGCGCAGGCGCTGCAGACGGGCAAACGGGTTTTCGCGCTCCGGTGCGGCGTCGGGCACCTCCCCGGCCGACAGCGACACTGGTGTCGGGCAGACCTCGTGCATGGGCACCAGCGGCAGCTCCATCAGGCACTCGTCCTCGACCAGGGCCCGCAGCGAAGGGCGCGGCTCCAGCGCCAGCACGTCTTCTTCGCTGTCTTCGTCCTCGCGCTCGGCGGTGGCCTCGTCGGCCACGAAGCGAAACCACCGGTCCACCAGCAGGCGCACCGGTGCCGGTCCCAGGCAGCGCTGGCAGGTCAGGTCCAGCGTCACCTCGGCCTGCAGGTGCAGCCAGGGCGTCGGCTCGGCACCCGGCAGGCCCGGGCGCATCTCCGCCTGCGCGGCCCACTGCAACGGCCCCGCCGACGTTCCGTCCGGGTGCCGCTCGGCCGCCAGCCGGGCAAAGGCCTCGACCGGCTCCTGGGCGGACAGGTGCCCACCCGCCTGGGCAAAGGCGCGCATGTCGATGCGCTCGGCATTCCAGCTGGAAGGGGCTTTCGCTTTCATGGCGGCAGTGTACGGGAGAGCACCGGCCCACGGCCAGCCCTGCGGCGGGTCCGGTAAGGTCGGTCCGGCCCTGTCCGGCAGGCCCGACAATAACGCCATGTCCTCACCTGCCGCCCCCCTTCTCCCTGCCACCCGGCCCCTGATTCTGGGCTCGACCTCGCGTTACCGGCACGAGCTGCTTTCGCGCCTGGGCCTGGCCTTCCGTGCCGAGCGCCCCGAGGTGGACGAAACCCCGGCACCCGGCGAGACGCCCGAAGCCCTGGCCCGCCGGCTGGCCCTGGCCAAGGCGCTCGATGTCGCGCAGCGCCACCCGGGCGCGGTGGTCATCGGCAGCGACCAGGTGGCCGACCTGCATGGCGAGCCGCTGGGCAAACCCGGCAGCCACGAACGCGCGGTGCAGCAACTGCGCCGCATGAGCGGGCAGACCGTGGTGTTCCAGACCGCCCTGGCCGTCGTCTGCCTGGACACCGGCTTCCAGCAGGTCGACCTGGCCGCCGTGCGGGTGGTGTTTCGCCGGTTGCAGGACGACGAGATCGAGCGTTACCTGCGCGCCGAGCAGCCCTATGACTGCGCCGGCAGCGCCAAGAGCGAAGGTCTGGGCATTGCGCTGCTCGACCGCATCGACAACGACGACCCGACGGCACTGGTGGGCCTGCCCCTGATCCGCACCTGCCGCCTGCTGCGCGCCGCCGGGCTGGTGGTGCCATGAGGGACACCGCTCCAGACCTTCGCACCGGCACCCTGTACCTGGTGCCCACCCCGCTGGACTTCGGCCTGCGCGGGCAGGCGCCGGCGCCCGAGCCCCCCATCGGGGACTGGCTGCCGCAGGACACCGTGCGGGTCGCCGCCCGCCTGACGCACTGGATCAGCGAGAACGCCAAGAGCACACGCGCCTTCCTCAAGCGCGTGGACGCCAGCACTCCGCTGGCCGCGCCGCTGCAGGAGCAGCAGATTGCCGAGCTGCCGCGCCAGGCCCACAAAAAGGGCGACCACGCCCCGGCCGCCGGGCTGGACGCCCAGGCCCGGGCCCTGCTGGCACCGGCCCTGCAAGGCCACGACATGGGGCTGGTGAGTGAGGCCGGCATGCCGGCGGTGGCCGACCCGGGCAGCTCGGTGGTGCGCGCCGCCCACGCCCTGGGCGTGCCGGTGCGCCCCCTGGTGGGGCCGGTGTCGCTCATGATGGCCCTGGCCTGCAGCGGCCTCAACGGCCAGTCCTTCGCGTTTGCAGGCTACGTGCCACAAGAGGCCAGCGAACGCGCCCGCCGCCTGCGCGAACTCGACACCCTGGCCCTGCGCACCGGCCAGACGCAGATCCTGATCGAAACGCCCTACCGCAACCCGGCCCTGCTGCAGGCCCTGGTGCAGCACCTGCAGCCCCAGACCCGCCTGGCCGTGTGCTGCGGCCTGGGCCTGCCGCAGCAGCTCACCCGCAGCGCCACCGTGCAACAGTGGCGCCAGCGGCGCGATGCGGCCGCCGACCTGCCCCTGGACCTGCCGGCGGTGTTTGTGTTCGGCGCCTGAAGACCGGATCGGCGCACGCCGCTTGCGGGCCCGATGCGCGGGCCCGCGCCGGGCATGGTTCACACGCATTAATCAAAAAACACACAGTTCTGACCGGCGCCTGGACGTAACTGTTACCAAGTGACCCACTGAGCCCGGCCCGCGCCGAAAAACGGCCGCAGGGCACAGGATAATAGGCGCGCAAACCCCGGCTCAGGGAGGCTGGCGACACCGCTGACGCGGTGGGCATGTTGCCGCCCCGTGCCTGTCGCCCTCAACAGGTCCTACCCATGCAAAGCACGCGCAGCCCGCTACAGATCACGCTTGCCGTCTGGCACGCACTGTTGCTGCGCGAGTCGCTCAGCCGCCTGTTTCACCGGCGCGCGGCCTGGGCCTGGCTGCTGGTCGAGCCGGCCATGCACATCGGCTTCATGGTGCTGGTGTTCACGGTGATCCGGGTGCGCAGCATTGGCGGCATCGACACAGCGGTCTGGCTGATTCTGGGCTTTCTGGGCTTCTTCCTGTTCCGGCGCACCGCCGTTCAGTGCAGCAACGCCATCAACGCCAACCGTTCCCTGTTCGCCTACCGACAGGTCAAGCCAGTGGACACGGTGCTGGCCCGTGGTGTGCTTGAAGCCCTGCTGCTGCTGCTCATCGCCCTCCTGATTCTGGCGGCGGCCGGTCTGTGGGGGTTGCGCGTGCTCCCGCACGCCCCCCTGGCCGTCATTGAAGCGGCCGCCGGCCTGTGGTTGCTCGGGCTGGGTTTTGGTCTGGTGGCCTCGGTCGCGCGCGAGATGGTGGACGAACTGGGCAACGTCATCGACATCCTGATGCTGCCCATGTACCTGCTCTCGGGCGTCATCTTTCCGATTGCCGCCGTCCCGCTGCCTTACCGTGAGTGGCTCATGTACAACCCGGTCGCGCACGGGCTGGAGGCGCTGCGCCTCGGATTCGCGCCCTACTACCACGCCGTCCCTGAACTGAACCTGGCCTATCTGCACGGCTTTGCGCTGGTGCTGCTGTTCTTCGGGCTGGCCCTGCAGGTGCGCTTCCAGCGCCGACTGATTGCCCAATGATCCTGGTGCAAGACGTCCACAAACGCTACCAGACCGACCACGGACCCGGTCCCTGGGTGCTGCGGGGTGTCTCGCTGACCATCCCGGCCAAGGTCAATGTCGGCCTGGTCGGACGCAACGGCGCCGGCAAGTCCACCCTGCTGCGCCTGATCGGTGGCGTGGACCACCCCACACGCGGTTCGGTCGAGCGGCGCTGCAACGTCAGCTGGCCCATGGGCTTCGGCGGCGGCCTGCAGGGCTCGCTCACCGGGCGCCAGAACGCCAAGTTCGTCTGCCGCATCCACGGCCACCACAGCGACATGGCCGAGCGCATCGCCCAGATCGAAGACTTCGCCGAGATCGGCCGTTTCTTCGACGAACCGGTCAAGACCTATTCCAGCGGCATGAAGTCGCGGCTGCAGTTCGCTCTCTCGCTGGCCTTCGACTTCGACGTCTACATCTCGGACGAAGTCACCTCCACCGGCGATGCCGCCTTCCGCAACAAGGCGGCGGCCGCCTTCAAGAACCTGACCGACAAGGCCGGGCTGATCATGGTCTCGCACAGCGAGGGCACCCTCAAGCAGTTCTGCAGCGCCGGCATCTGGCTGCACGAGGGGCGCGCCCACTGGTTCGACCAGATCGACGACGCCATCAAGGCCTACAAAGACAGCATCCAGGAACGCACTTCGGCATGACCTCTTCCACCCCCGAGCCGGCGGCCACGCCCCCCGGCGCTCCACGCCCCAGTCTCTGGTCCCGGCACCGGTTGCTCAGCGCCGCGGTGCTGGCCTGCGCCCTGGCCGCAGCCTACTGGGGGCTCATCGCCTCCGACCGTTATGTATCCGAGGCCCGCGTCATCATCCAGCGCACCGACCTCAGCGGTGGCGGCAGCATGGACTTCACCAGCCTGCTGAACATGGGCGGCGGCGGCAACCGGGCCGACCAGCTGCTGCTGCGCGACCACCTGCTGTCGCTGGACATGCTGCGCCAGCTGGAACAGCGGCTGCAGCTGCGCCAGCACTACAGCACCCAGGGCGACTGGCTCTCGCGCCTGTGGGATGCGGACGCGCCGCTGGAGGCCTTCATGAGCCATTTCCGCTCCCGGGTCAGCGTCGAGCTGGACGAATACGCCGGCGTGCTGTCCATCCGGGCGCAGGCCTACACCCCCGAAATGGCCCAGGCCATTGCCGCCACCCTGGTGACCGAAGGTGAGCTGAAGATGAACGCCATCGGCCATGCCCTGGCCCAGGAGCAGGTCGGCTTCCTGGAGCAGCAGGTCACCCAGCTGGAGCAGCGCGCCCAGCAGGCGCGCGCGGCGCTGCTGGCCTACCAGAATCGCAAGGGGCTGGTCTCGCCGCAGGCCACGGCCGAGAACATCGCGGCCATCGTCAACCGGCTCGAGGCCCAGCTGTCGGAGCTGCAGACCCGGCGCGCCAGCCTGCTGGGCTACCTGCAGCCGGGCAACGCCAGCGTGGTCGAGGTCGAACTGCAGATCCGTGCGGTCGAGCGCCAGATCACGGCCGAGCGGGCCCGCCTGGCCTCCCCCGGCGGACAGACGCTCAACCTCGACGTCGAGGAGTTCGGCCGCCTTGAAATGGAGGCCGGCTTCGCCCAGGAGGTCTACCGCTCGGCCCTGGTCGCGCTGGAAAAAGGCCGCGTCGAGGCCACCCGCACCCTCAAGAAGGTGTCGGTGCTGCAGGCGGCCGGCCTGCCCGAATACCCGCTGCAACCGCGGCGCCTCTACAACTTTGTCGTGTTCGCCATCACGGCGTTCCTGCTGGCCGGCGTGCTGCAACTGCTGCTGGCCATCGTGAAGGACCACAAGGACTGAACATGCCTGCCATGCCCAACTCCCTTCTCCGTCGCCTGAACCTCGCGCTGGCGGGTGGCCTGCTGGCCTCGGCCTGCGGCCTGGCCCAGGGCACAACGCCCACCGGCTCGCCCTCGCCGGCGGCCGCCCTCACGCCCGTGGCGGCGCAGGCCGTGCACCACCAGGCCAACGCCCAGAGCGACGTGTTCGGCGCCCAGCTGTTCACCGGCGCCTTCGCCAACGCCGGCGCCACCCCCTTCAACCCCGACTACCTCATTGCCACCGGCGACACGGTGCAGGTGCGGCTGTGGGGAGCCTTCAGCTTCGACGCCCCGCTCACGGTCGACCCGCAAGGCAACATCTTCCTGCCCCATGTGGGGCCGGTGCAGGTGCGCGGCACCCGCAATGCCGAACTGCAGGAGCGCATCGAAACGGCCGTGCGCCGCACCTTCCGCACCAACGTCAGCAGCTACGCCAGCCTGGCGGCCGCGCAACCGGTGCGCGTTTTTGTCAGCGGCAACGTCAACCGCCCCGGCCTGTATGGCGGCACCAGCATGGACAGCCTGCTGCACTACCTGGACCAGGCCGGCGGCATCGACCCCGCCCGCGGCAGCTTCCTGGCGGTGCAGGTCAAGCGCGGCAACGCGGTGCGGGCCAGCTTCAACCTCTATGACTTCCTGACCCGGGGCCGCATGCCCTTGCTGCAGCTGGCCGACGGCGACGTCATCTTTGTGCCGCCGCGCCAGGGCACGGTGCGCGTCAGCGGCCTGGCCCAGAATGCGCGGCGCTTCGAATTTGCCAACGACGGCGCCGCCCCCACCGTGGCCAGCCTGGCCGAGCTGGCCAAACCCATGGCCCAGGCCACCCATGTGCGCGTGGTGCGCAACACCGGCACGGTACGCAACACCGAGTACTACCCGCTGAGCGAGGCCGCCGGCGTCACGCTGCAAAGCGGCGACGAGCTGGAGTTCACCGCCGACAAGAAACCCGGCACCATCACCGTGCGGGTCGAGGGCGAACACACCAGCCCGCAGGAATATGTGCTGCCCTACGGCACCCGCCTGGGTGCCCTGCTGGGCCAGATCCAGCTCACGCCCGACGCCGAAGCCCAGAGCGTGCAGCTGTTCCGCCAGAGCGTGCGCCAGCGGCAGAAAGAGATGCTGGAGACCAGCCTGCGCAGCCTGGAAGCCGCGCTGCTGACCGCCCGCAGCGGCAGCAGCGACGAAGCCCGCCTGCGCAAGGACGAAGCCGAGCTCACCCTGCAATGGGTGGACCGCGCCCGCCGCGTCGAACCCCTGGGCCAGGTCGTCATTGCCCAGTCGGGACAGCGCGAGGACATGCTGCTGGAGAACGGCGACGTGCTGCGCATTCCGCGCAAGGACGGGCTGGTGCTGGTGAGCGGCGAGGTGCTGTTCCCCAACGCCGTGGCCTACGAACCCGGCCTGAGCCTGCAGGACTACATCGGCCGCGCCGGCGGCTACACCCAGACCGCCGACAACAGCCGCGTCGTCATTGCGCGCCGCGACGGCAGCTTCGAGCAGACCGACATCCGCCGCCTCAACGCCGGCCTGGCCGTGCGCCCCGGCGACCAGGTGCTGGTGCTGCCCAAGGTGGACGAGAAACGCCGCCAGTTCTGGAAGGACATGACGCAGATCATCTACCAGATCGCGGTCAGCGCAAAGATCGTGTTCGGTTTGTGAGGCCGCTGCGCATGAACAAGATACTCATCGTCGGACACCCCCAGTCCGGTCACGAAGATGTGGAGCAATTGCTCAACGCCTGCGGCATGGCCAGCGCCCAACCTTCGCGGCGCGAAGGCTATCTGCCCCAGCAGATCAGCGCCACCCTGTGCAAGGCGCACAACACCGGCACGCTGCAACGCATCGAAGCCGGGGCCGACGTGCAGCAGATCGAGGCGGGGCCCGTCTGGAACGGCATGGCGCTCGACCTCATGCTGGGCAACCTGGAACAGAGCTTCTGGGGCTGGTCCGACCCACAGTCCGTCTTCCTGCTCGACTACTGGCGCAACCTGGACCCCGCCATCACCTTCGTGCTGGTGTACGACCAACCCCAGAGCGTGCTGACCCGGCTGGACGCACCGGCTGCCGCCGAGCTGAGCCCCCAGGCGTTGCAGCAGCGCGTGCAGGGGTGGTCGGCCTTCAATGCCGCCCTGCTGCACTTCTTCCTGCGCCATCCGGAGCGTTGCCTGCTGGTGCATGCCCAGCAGGTGCGCGAGTCGGCCGCCAGCTACCTGCAGCAGATGCGCGCCCGCATCGACGCGCCCTGGTCCGAGCACGCCGAACAGCTTGGCGGCCCGCTTGCCCTGACCGACGGTCAGACCGACGAGACGGGCGTCATCACCCCCCAGCGGGCCGCGCCTGACGCGCTCGCCACCTTCCTGGCCGACGCCCTGCTCAGCCAGCATCCGGCCAGCCTGCAGCTGTATGAAGAACTGCAGGCCTGTGCCAACCTGCCCCTGAGCGACGACGTGGGCCGGGCCGCGCCCGCCGCGCTCGAAGCCTGGCACACCATGGTGGCGCGCCAGCTAGAACTGCAGGCCCAGGCCCACGAACTGGACCAACGCGAACAGGCCACCCGTGCCCTGCAAGCCCAGGTCGACGCCGCCCAGGCGCTGGCTACCCAAAGGCAGGCCTTGGCCGACCAGCTGGACCAGGCCCGCCAGCGCGCCGAGCAATTGGCGCAGCAGCGCCAGCAGGTGCTCGACGAGCAGGCGCGCCTGCACGCCAGCGAAAGCCAGCAACAGCAAGCGCGGCTGGCCGAACTGGCCAGCGCCCGCGACAAGCTCGAAACCCGCCAGCGCGAGGTGGCCGAAGAAAACGAACTGCTGCTCAACCAGTTGCATCAGGTGCAAGAAGAGCTGGAGCGCCACTACCTCGACGCGCAGCAAAAAGCGCAGCGCCTGGAAGCCTTGCAACAAGCAGAAGCCAGCCTGCGCCAGAACACCGATCAGCAACAGAAACAGCTGGCCGAACAGCAGGAGCAACTGCGCCTGCAGCAGGAGCGCCTGACCGAGTTGCAGGCCCGGCTGAAGCTCAAAGAGCAAGAAGCCCAGAAGCAACTCGCAGCCCTGCAGACCGAACTGCAAAGCACCAAAGCCCAGGTCAGCGAACCACCGGCCGAACTGCTGCAGGAAAACGAGCTGCTGCTCAACCAGCTGCACCAGGTGCAGGAGGAGCTGGAGCGCTACTACCTCGAAGCCCAGAAGCTCAAACAGCAACTGCCGCCGCCCCAGCCTGCCAAGCCCGTTCACTACGGTGCGGCCCAGCGTGTGCAGCAGCAACTGGGCTACCGGCTGGGGGCCACCATGATCGAGCGCAGCCGCTCGGTCGGCGGCTGGCTCGGCATGCCGTTTGCGCTGATGCGCGTGGCCCGCCAGCACAAGCGCGAGCTGCCGCAGCGCCAGGCCCAGAGGCTACCGCCCATCAGCCAGTACCGTGACGCACACGAAGCCGAACGGGTGCGCCAGCACCTGTCGTACCGGCTCGGCCAGGCCCTGCTGCATAACGTGCGCACCCCGGTCGGCTGGGTTCGACTGCCCTGGGCCCTCAGGCGCGAAGTGCGCGACTTCCGCCGCCAGCGCCAGGCACAGGACTGAACGCCCCCATTCGCACCGCCTACACCGGTCCACGCATGTCCAAAGACTCCCCCCTCATCTCCTGGCTGGATCACCTGTGGCAGCTGTACCCGGCGCGCAGCGTGCTGGTGGTGGGCGCCGGCAGCGGTGCCAGCCCCTGGATTCAAGCCCTGCAGAACTGGGACGCCCCAGCCGTCACCCTGGTCGAAGCCGATGACACCCAGTTCCAGCACCTGCAACGCAGCCTGGCCGCCCGCGAAGGCTGGCAACTGCGCAAACAGGTGGTGGCCACCGAAGCGGGCAGCGTCACCTTTCACCAGGCCAGCAACCCGGCCGAAAGCGGCCTGCTGGAGCCCGAAGGCCTGCGCGCCCTATGGCCCAACCTCAAGACCCGGCACAAGGCCACCCGACAGGCCATCGGCCTGGACGAGCTGCTGGCCATGGGAGAGCCTGCCCCCAACTGGCTGCTGATCGACTGCCTGCCGGCCGACGCGCTGCTGGCCGGCGCGGGCGACGCGCTCAGCCACTGCGACGTCATCGTCACGCGCGCCTTGCTGCCCGAGGCGGACTCCGACACACCCGCCCCCCAGGCCGACGCCTCCGCCATCGCGCAGCGGCTGAAGGCCCAGGGCTTTTTCACGGTGGCCACCCACGCCGGTCGGCACCCCGGCGTGGTGCACTCCCTGCACGTGCGCGACCGCACGGCCCAGATCGAGCAGCTGAGTACAGCCCTGACACAGGCCAGCGCGCGCGAACAGGCGCTGAAAGAGAGCGAAACGCAACTCCAGGCCCTTCAGGCCGAACTGGCCCAGGCCGGGCTAGCCATCCAGCAAGCCCGTGAAGAAGCCACAAAAAGCCAGCAAAAGCTGGCCGTCCTGCAGACCGAATCCACCCGATGGCGTGAAACCGAACAGATGCGCGCACAGAAGGCTGAAGCTGCGCTGGCTGAAATGGAGCACACGCTAGAAGAATCGGTGGCGGCCGTCAACGAAAGAGCAGCTCAACTGAGCATCCTCCAACAGCAGATCGAGACTATTCAGGCGCAGTTGCATGCGTCGGAGGCGACAAACTCAGAGCTGCGCATTGAAGTCGGTCAGCTACGACAGTCTCTGCAGGTGGTTGAGAAGGCACTCGAACTGGCCAAACACGATGCTGCCCAGGCAATTGAGCGTGAAGAGCAAATGAAGACGGATGCTGCGACGCTCACAACCGACAAGACAACCCTCCAAAAGAGAGCGGCCGACCTACAACGCCAGGTTGACCAGACGATGGGGCGACTGGCCAAGTTGCAACTGGCGCATCGGCTTCAGGCGCGTAGCCTGGATGAACAAAATTCGCAGCAGTCTCATGAGACACAGCGGCAGCCGGGCGTTCAACCACTCCAACGGCTGGAGCCACGGCAAACTGCAAACATTGCATTGGGGGATGCCTGGTCGGGAAACACCGTCAATACAGTCCTGTTCAGACATCATGGCTTGCTGACCTGGAAAGGATTCCAGTTCACGGCGTTTTACGCAGACGAAACAACACTGCGGTTCGTGTCGCGTCGGCTTTCGGACAACGATCTGAAAACGTACGATCTCAAAGGTGACTTCAACCTCAGGGATGCCCACAACAGCATCAGCATGGGTGTGGACAACAAAGGCTTTCTGCATGTGTGTTTCGATCACCATGCCAGCAAGTTGCGCTACCGCCGCTCACTTCAGCCGCTGAGCGTTGAAAGCTGGACGGATGACCTGCCGATGACCGGCCTGCACGAAGACAAGGTCACCTACCCCACCTTCATACTGCCTCGAGCTGGATACGCGCTGACGATGCTCTACCGCGATGGCACACACAACCGCGGCAGCGCTCGCCTCAAGTACTACGACGAGACAAACCAGGTCTGGCGGGACAAAGGCACCCCCATTCTCAGCGGTGTGGATCAGAAGCCCTGGACCAGCAATGCCTACTGGAATCACCCTGCGATTGGGACAGATGGGTCCCTGCACCTGTCCTTTGTATGGCGTACCGGTCTGATAGGCGAAGACCAACTGGTCAACAACATCAACGTTGGCTACGCATGGTCACCCGACAACGGCCACCACTGGTACTCCCTTCAAGGTCAACCGTATCAAGTGCCCATTACCCCGGTCACAGCCGAGACCATCTGGCCCACACCGCCCGGCTGCAACTTGATCAATCAGTGCAGCATGGCGCTGGATCGGTACAACATGCCGCACATCGCCTTCTATGGCAACGACGCCGAAGGCATCCCCCAGTACCAGCACCTCTGGCACGACGGGAAGGTGTGGCACCACCAGTTTGTGTCCTGCAGGCACCACACCTTCCAGCTGCGCGGCGGTGGCACCCTGCAAATTCCCATCAGTCGGCCTGAGATTCTGGTTGACGAGGGGAACAACGTTTACCTCATCTACCGAGGTGATCTGACCGACAACAGAATGGTGGTCCAACGCCTTGCGCACCCGAATTACACCCCGGACCCGGCAGCCATACACATCATTGCGCCGGACGACCTGGGCTTCTCGGAGCCCATCATCGACCGAACGCTCTGGGCCAGCGATCAACGGCTGTCCATCTTCTTGCAACACAACGAACAGCCCGATGGCGACCGGGACCACACGGTCTCGACATCACCTGTATGGCTGGTCGATCTCAATTTGCACCCTTAACCCATTGCAGCCTCAACGGCTTCCAACGACACGACTGATGAGTAACTCCACACTGGCAAAGGGCAACCAAGCTCTCAAAGATAAGGATTTCGAACGCGCCCTGATGCATTACCGCGCCGCGTTGACGATGCATCCGGAACTGGCAAAAGTCATTCAGGCCAACATCAACCTGGCCGAAAGGCGCAGGCTTGCCGCTGTGAACTCCCAAGCAGCGGAAGGCACAAACGGCACCGCCTCCATCGACATCGTTGTGCCGGTGTTCAACGCACTGGAAGACGTGCAGCGGTGCCTCCAGTCACTGGAACGCCACACAGATGGCTACCGTGTCAGGGTGATCGTGGTCAACGACGGCTCAGAACACGACACCACCGCCTGGCTGCGAAAGTGGTGCCATGCGCGGCCCTTGTTCACTTTGATCGAGCACCCGCAGAACGCCGGATACACCCGGGCCGTCAACACGGGACTGAAAGCCTCCTCTGGCGACTATGTGATCACCCAGAACAGCGACACCATCGTCACACCCGGCTGGCTGCGAGGCATGGTCCGTTGCATGGAGTCCGACCCAAAGATTGGCGTCGTCGGCCCACTGTCCAACGCCGCCACCTGGCAGAACGTCCCGACCCTGCGCGACGCAACGGGCTCCTTCGCGGTCAATGACATTCCCGACGGCCTGGATGCCGATGGCATGGCCCGTCTGGTCGCCCAGGCGTCTACGCGAAGCTACCCACGCATGCCTTTCGTCAACGGCTTCTGCTTCATGATCCGGCGCGCGGTGATCGACGCTGTCGGCTATATGGACGAGGAGAACTTTCCCATCGGGTATGGGGAAGAAAACGACTTCTGCATCCGTACGGTGGATGCCGGCTTTGAACTGGCGATTGCAGACGATGTTTTCGTCTATCACGCCAAATCCAAGAGCTTCGGGCACGAACGGCGCAAAGAGCTCTCAGCCCAAGGCACTACTAGCCTCAACCGCAAGCATACGCCCAAAAAGTACTCTGCATATATCGAGTCCATCAAGCGAACAGACCCGTTGTCGGGTGTCCGGGAAAACATCCGAGTCGAGCTAGTAAAGAAAAAGGCAGGGCCTGCAACAGCTTTACCCCTCAAGATCGAACATCTAACTGAAAAAAGCCCAACCAAAGCCTCAACCAATTCGATTTATAAGACAAGAATTGAAAACTCAAAGGGTGAATTAATCCTTGGGTGGTCGGTTAACACAAAGAAGTCAGATGATATATTTGACGTTGAGGTTTGGCTCGACGGTCATTTTCTTATGCTCGCAAAGAACAAAGAATCTCGACCAGATCTCAAAAAAGCAGGATTATCTGGTGGATTGGGTGGCATTATTTTTACCAATCCTGCGCATTACTTGGGCGATGGGTTACACACACTTTCGTTACGCCTTCCCGATGGCTCTTTTTCAGATAACCTGGAAGTAGAAGGCAAGCGATCCGTCCCGCATCGGCTAATTTTAAGAGACCGAATCCCCCATCATCCAGTCACGATCATTGTCCCAATATTTAACGCAGCAGACGATTTGGAGATTTGCATAGAGCGACTTTTAGCGCATACCCCAGCGTACGCAAAAATTCTCTTGATTAATGATTGCTCTACAGACCCCAGGATTATCCATATCCTTTCAAAATACGAGAGCGAGCCAGCAATACGAATACTTAACAACCCTGAAAACTTTGGTTTCACACGCACCGTCAACCGTGGCATTGATGAATCGGGAGTTGACGATGTCGTCCTACTGAATTCAGACGCACGTGTAACGCCACGTTGGCTTGAGGGGATGTTAACTGCAGCGTATTCAGCGCCGCGCATTGCCACCGTAACGGCCATGTCGGACCGAGCGGGAGCTTTTTCCGCGCCGCAAATGGGCAACGACAACAAGTTGCCCGAAGGCGTGGACGAAATCACCTACGCCCGTGCATTTCGCCGGCGCAGTTTGGGGTTGTACCCTCGCGTGCCGACCGGCAACGGATTTTGCATGTTTGTCAGCCGTGAGTGCATCAGCAACATTGGATCTCTGGATGCAAAGGCCTTTCCACGTGGCTACGGTGAGGAAAACGACTTTTGTATGAGGGCGTTACGGGCGGGGTGGAGCAACATCATCGACGATAGAACCTATGTCTTCCATGATCGTTCCAAGAGCTTCGGTGAGTCCAAGACGGAGTTGATGAAGTCCGGCCGCGCTGTTGTAGATGCCCGCTATCCTGAATACAAAAAAGCCATTCAGGTATTTAGTAACAGTGAAAAGATCGCATTGGCGCGTAATCGTGCTCGCCTTGCCATGCAGGATTGCGCGGCCGGGTTGGGTAAGAGCTGGGTCCCCCGAGTCCTGTTCGTCATAGCCACGCAGACCGGTGGCACACCCCAGACCAACCGGGACTTGATGGGGGCGCTTTCAGGCGCGTTAGAGGGCTGGGTATTGCGGTGCGACAGCAAAACGCTGTGGTTGAGCCGTATGGAAGAAGATGGTGCAATCTGCCTTGTCCGCTCTTGCAAATTACAAGAACCGGTAGATCCTCTCAGCCACAACTCTTTAGATTATGACAAGGTGGTATCTGATTGGCTTCAAGAGTTTGATTTTGATCTTGTACATATTCGGCATCTCGGTTGGCACGGGCTTTCTCTGCCGCACTTGGCCCGACAGTTAGGAATGAAGGTGGTTTTTTCTTTCCATGATTTTTACGCAATTTCACCCACCATAAAAATGATCGATGATGTCGGCATTTTTCTTGGAGATAAATTTCTGGAAGGTGGTTCCGTTTACCGTGAGAGCCTGTGGCATAAGGACGCCCTGCCAATCCCGCAAGGGAATTGGCTAGCTTTCTGGCGCGAGAGATTTCAGACGGCGCTGGTACATTGTGATGCATTCGTGACCACAGCCGAGAGCGCAAGGCGGTTGATTTTGGATTCTCTGCCGCAGCTTCCAGCTAACCGCTTCGTGGTTATACCCCACGGCCGTGATTTCTCGGCGTTTCACCGTTTTCGTCAAAAACCTAAACTGGGAGAGCCAATTCGCATCCTTGTGCCCGGCAATATTAATGAGGCAAAAGGCCTTGAAATTATTCGCGCATTGATTGATCATGATAAATCAGGGCGACTGAAGTTTTATATTCTGGGGAAGACGAGCAATACGACTCAGGAAAGACGTTTTATTAATTTAGGTACTTATGAAAGGCACGAATTTGCAGAAAGGGTTCGCGCCGTCCAACCTCATTTAGGCATCATGTTTTCCGTATGGGATGAAACCTATTGCCACACGTTGACTGAGCTGTGGTCTGTAGGTCTACCTGCAGCAGTGTTTGATTTTCCGAATGTGGCAGACCGCGTACGACGCAGCGGAGCGGGCTGGATCCTCGATCAAAGCAATATTTCCAAACTGTATGAAGAAATTATCCGTATTGCCTTTGATGAGCGTGAATATGAGAGAACAGAACAGGCACTTGCAGATTGGCAAGCTGGCTACGGCCTGGCTAACAGTACCGCACAAATGGCGGCAGGGTATTTGAACATATATAGTGATGTATTACGCGAACGCAGCGGTAACAAGCAAGCATTGTCGCCCTACAGTCGAAAGCGAATCGGCGTAGTTTGCCCGGCCAGCGCGGATTTGCGTCAAGCACCCGGTTCTACCCATATCCGTATATGGGAGCGAACTCGCAACGCGGTGGAGCGTAACGTCACCTACATCAAACTGACTCCTGCCATGCTGATTGCCAGTGCGCGGGAGAAAATGCTGGATGGTGCCATCATCCAACGAACGGCAGTTCCGCAAGGCATGGTAGAGAATGTGATAGAGGCGCTTACCCATTCGAATATTCCATATTTGTTAGAAATGGATGACGATCTCTTGGATGTACCTCGTGACAAAGATCCTCATGGAACCTACGCCAACTATGCACCCGGGCTGCGGCGCCAAATAGCCGCTGCTGCTGCGATGACGGTTTCCACTCCTGCACTTCAGGAGAAGATCAAAACCATGCATCCGCGTGTTGTATTGCTGCCTAATCGACTGAGTGACCGCTTGTGGCGAACAGCACCGCGGACACGCGTGATGGACGGTGCCATCCGCGTCTTGTACATGGGATCGGCGACGCATGACGACGACTTGGCACTAGTGCTACCAGCCCTTGATGCTGTGGCTCAGGTAACCCCTCAGTTCAGACTTTCACTCGTGGGTGTAACCACTCGGAAAGATTTGGTAAATGGACGACCTTGGCTTGAAGTTTTGGAAATTCCTGATAAAGACTATGTCACTTTTACGAAGTGGCTGCTTGGCCAGACACATCGATTTGATTTCGCCATCGTACCGCTTCGTGACACTAGCTTTAATGCACGTAAATCTGAATTGAAGTTGCTCGACTGTGGCGCTCTGGGTCTACCTGTCGTCACCTCGGATGTCAGTGTGTATAGGACTATAAAAGCGCCAGGGATTCGGTTAGTCGACAATGTAATGCAGGCGTGGGTTCACGCTTTGCGTGAACAAATTGCATTAGGATCAGAAAACCGTGCTTTGGGTGAGCAATTGCGGCACTGGGTGTTGCAGGAGCGAATGCTAGAAAACACATTACCCGATTTCGATACATTCGTGCTGAGTTTGGTCGCTGGTCTGAAATCTTAATTCATCTACTATTTTATGCAGAAGTTTTAAATGAGAGTTATATGTATCGATGAGCTTGGATTTGATTTAAATAATCAAAAATGATCTTGGTTCGATATTTCATTCTATCAAAGGAAAAGAGCGCAAAAGTCCGCTCACCTGTGCAGATAGTCAATTTCACACCCACGACCGAAGGACATAAAAGAGATCCATTACGTTTCGCAGATGTATTTGATCAGGAAGTTTTTTGAAGGCGATTCCGTCGAACATGATTGCTGATGATGCAAATAAGGTTACGGAAGTATTGAGTTGAATAACCTGTTTCGAGAGAAAGAGGTGCGCAAGCACTTGAACGTTTAGATGGCTTGGCAAAAAACGTGGTAGTGCATCTGGTTGCAAGTGCTTAACCCGAAAAAATGGCAGACCAGATTATCGAGCGGTTGCGACCGATGAATCCGTTTTCGTTGCAGTTGCGTATTGAGCGGGACTGGCAAGAATACTTAATGAAAACGTTCGGAGGAACCAATCTCATTGTCGGCAATCAAGAAATTTCCGTGGATATTGAACGTGTTTTTGAGAAATGTGGGAAAACGGATGATCTGCAAGGGCGCGACAGTGTCTGGCGTTGCTGTGATGAGGAAGATTTACTTGTAAGTAGAGATATGCTTAAGGCACAAGCTGCTTTGATGGGATACAAGCTGTATTTTAAATAACGACTTGTCCTCCAGCATCTAAATTACACTGGATAGGACATAAAAATCTATTCTAGATTTCTCAGTTTTTATGGGTTTGGATATTTGTTTTGGATTAAGTCGCTCCACCTTTGCAAATCAGCCGTTTTTATTCAATCAAAATGGCTAATGCACAGAAATGGCAAAGCACTACATTTGCAATGATGTTGGTGTTGCTTTGCTTAAAAGGAAGTAGGCGTAATGATAACGATTGAGCATGGATCCATTCATAATAATGTTTTGATAGGATCGGAAGGACATCTTTTTTTATTCGATGGAGGCCAACGACCGTTTGCATTCTCAATTGGAGATGCAAGACCTTCAACTCAAGATATCATGCATTTGCTCAACAACCTTGCGCAACGCAATCGCAGTTTGGCTGCGCTAGGTATACCATTTCTCCATGTGATCTATCCATCCAAGGAAATCGTCCTAAAAGATATGGTTCCCGCGCCGTGGCGGGAAAAGATTCAAAGTCTATTTCTCAGCAGCTATATCTCAGAACAGCCAGCGTTAGCGGATATGTCGTTGTACCCACTGGACTCACTGATAGCGATCAATCGCATCCAGCCTGTGTTTCGTGTGCTGGATACGCACATGACAGATGCTGGCACCATGACTGTGACGCAGCATGTACTGGAGAAATGGGGCTTGCAGTACGAAGTGACCCAGTTTTTCGTTACCAGCCAGGAGGAAAGATCCGGCGATTTAGCGGGCATGCTGGAGCTGAAAAACAAGGTTTCTGAGGAGATCCTAAAACCTACTTTTTCATTTCTGACTTTTGACAACCGTTCTTCTCTCCCGGGCAATACAGACAATATATGCATAGTCCATTATCCAGAATCTATGACTCGTAAACGCCTACTGATTTTTGGAGACAGCTTTATCAAGTACGCACTGCCGTTTTTCGCGCCTGTTTTTCGAGACATTGTTTATGTTCGGAGCACTACATTCCAGCCGGATATGGTTGATTTAATGACGCCGGATTTCGTTATAAGCAGTAATGCCGAACGGTACTTATGCAAGGTAGATGCAGACGCCTGCTCCAAGCCAATGATTTTCAAACACTACGGAAAAGCAGATTATGCCCCTCCGCCAGCGTTTATTGAGGCATATACTGCACAACTCTCTTGGAATCATCATCATAGCGTTTACGAAGCATGGTCTCGGAAAATGCAAGTGGGTCGTTTGAACTGGGAAGGTCTAGGAGTGTGTCAACCCAATCAGCAAGTCGAAGTTTTGGATTTAAAAGGGAACTTTCGATCCACTGGCTCAGATCCTTTTCTTACCTTTCCATCAACGAGCATTTCACCCGATAAACAGTATGCTTTAGAGCTTGATATTAGGAGCGATGTGGAATCTATCGCCGCCGTATATTTTCTGACGGAAGAGAATGAACGATTTTCCGAGAAAAATACCGTAAAATTACCCGTGAGCTGTGGCAACAATAAATTGTTGTTTATATTGCCTGCCGCCCGGTTAAGGTCGATTTTGCGTTTAGACCCGTTAGCCTGCCAAGGCAATTTCACCATTAATAATGCTGCATTGAAGGTGATTGATTAGATTTGTTCCATACGTTGCATTTCGAGTAACTTAAACGGATAACTCATTGCAAGGTTCACGTAAATTTGTTTACATTTTTTAGGGATTAGGAGAATGATTCTCGTCACTGGAGGCGCCGGCTTCATCGGCGCCAATTTCGTGCTCGACTGGCTGGCTCAGTCAGACGAGCCCGTCGTCAACCTCGACAAGCTGACCTACGCCGGCAACCGCGAGAACCTGGCCAGCCTGGCGGGCGATGCGCGCCACAGCTTCGTGCAAGGCGACATCGGCGATGCCGAACTGATCGGACGCCTGCTGGCACAGCACCGCCCGCGCGCGGTGCTCAACTTCGCCGCCGAGAGCCATGTGGACCGCAGCATCCACGGCCCGGGCGAGTTCATCCAGACCAACGTGGTGGGCACCTTCCGCCTGCTGGACGCGGTGCGCGGCCACTGGGCCGCCCTGCCGGCCGACGAGAAAGCGGCCTTTCGCTTCCTGCACGTGAGCACCGACGAGGTGTACGGCAGCCTGGCCAAGGACGATCCGGCCTTTGCCGAGACCAACCGCTACGAGCCCAACAGCCCCTACAGCGCCAGCAAGGCCGCCAGCGACCACCTGGTGCGCGCCTGGCACCACACCTACGGCCTGCCGGTGCTCACCACCA
>CALMYH010000023.1 GCA_937873395.1 uncultured Burkholderiales bacterium | reverse complement strand
TGAGCGTGATGGCGGCGTTGACGGCCAGCATCAGGTCCTGGGTGGCGACGTAGTTCTCGGAGCCTTGGAATTTCATGTGCTTCTCTGCTGCGGCCAAGGTGCGGGGCCGGTGGCCGGGTAGGGTATTCAATAAGTTGGTGCTGATAACCGAGTCTATATAATCGGCCGTTGATTTTTATCAATCGTCCTCTTCATTGTGCTTGCAAAATGAATCCAACGTTGTCCACGATCGTCCGTACCGTTGTCGCCGCTGCGACGCTCTCCGCCGCGGCTGTGACGGCCCAAGCGCAGGGCAACGTGGAGGCCGGCAGGCAAAAGGCCGACATGTGCATGGGCTGCCACGGCATTCCCGGCTACCAGAACAGCTTCCCAGAGGTGCACAAGGTACCCATGATCTCGGGTCAGTCGGCCCAGTACATCGTGGCCTCGCTCAATGCCTACAAGAAGGGCGACCGCAAACACCCGTCCATGCGGGGCATCGCCGGTTCGCTGAGCGAAGAAGACATGGCCGACCTCGCCGCGTTCTACGCCTCCCATGCCAACACCAAGGCGCCCGACACCCCGCGCACCGCCAGTGTCGAAGTGGCTGCCCTGCTTGAGCGTGGTGCGTGTGCCTCCTGCCACGGCGCCAACTTCAGCACCCCGATCGACCCGAGCTACCCCAAGATCGGCGGTCAACATGCCGATTACCTGTTTGTGGCCCTGCGCTCCTATACCGTGGACCGCAACAACGTCATCGGCCGCAACAACGCCATCATGAGCGGTATCTCCCGCCAGTTCACCCCGGCCGAAATGCGGCAGATGGCCCGTTACCTGTCGACCGTCGAGGGCGAACTGCGTACCGTGCCGCAATCGAGGTTCAGGTAACACTCCCCTTCGCCGCTGACGCGGCTTCCCCCCACACTGGCGCACCGCTGCGGGGCGCTGGCAGGGGGGACGGCATCTGGGGCCGGGCTGAGCCGGCTCCTCGGTGCCCCTGGACGAAGGCACGCGGGTCGCTGCGTGCCTTTTCTTTTGTGGGGTCTCAGTCCCTGGTCGCTCGCTGGCGCACGGCTTCGATGTAGGCCTGTCCGTCGGGGGGGCGGCCGGCGCGCTGGCTTTCCCAGATCATCTGTCCCAGGCACTCCATGACCTCGTGGTGGGCCGTGTGCAGGTCTCCGCGCCGGGCCGCGAGCAGCTCGACGGCCTGGCGGATGCCCGGGGGCTGGTCGATGCTGCACTGCTCGCTGATCGACAGATGCATCGACAGGTGCAGGAAGGGGTTGGCACCCGAACTGTTCTGCTCACCCATGCGGGCCAGCGCAGCCTCGACATCGCCGAAGTCGGCATGGTGTTCCGGGTGCTCGTCCATCCACTGGGCCGCCAGCGTCTCGATGGCTTCCATGGCTTGGCCCTCACGCTGCTTGGTGAAGACGCCGCAGAAGAAGCGCCGCACATCGGCCTGGGACGGACTGAACATAAATGCATTATCCTGCATGTTTTGTGCGATGGTCCGGCCGTTCACAAGCGCCTGCCGACGCACCGAATTCCAGCCCATAACGGAGACCTTCCATGACCCAAGCTTTCATCTGCGACGCCATCCGCACGCCCATCGGCCGCTACGGCGGTGCGCTTTCCTCGGTCCGCACCGACGACCTCGGCGCCGTGCCCCTGAAGGCCTTGATGGCGCGCAACCCGGGTGTCGACTGGGCCGCCGTCACCGACGTCATCTACGGCTGCGCCAACCAGGCCGGCGAAGACAACCGCAATGTGGCCCACATGAGCAGCCTGCTGGCCGGCCTGCCACACGAGGTGCCCGGCGCCACCATCAACCGCCTGT
The DNA here is from genome assembly GCA_937873395.1 of uncultured Burkholderiales bacterium. Lineage (GTDB taxonomy): Bacteria > Pseudomonadota > Gammaproteobacteria > Burkholderiales > Burkholderiaceae_C > Hydrogenophaga. The sequence continues at coordinate 1,075 of CALMYH010000023.1, read as the reverse complement.
GCGGCTCGGGACTGGACGCCGTGGGCACGGCGGCGCGCGCCATCAAGGCCGGTGAAGCCACGCTCATGATCGCCGGCGGTGTCGAGAGCATGAGCCGCGCGCCGTTTGTCATGCCCAAGGCCGAGAGTGCCTTCTCCCGTGCCAATGCCGTCTACGACACCACCATCGGCTGGCGCTTCATCAACAAGCTCATGAAGGAAAAGTACGGCGTCGATTCCATGCCCGAGACGGCCGAGAACGTGGCGGTGGATCACAGGATCGAGCGCGAGGCCCAGGATCGCATGGCCATGGCCAGCCAGCTCAAGGCGGTGGCGGCCATCCGGGCAGGGCACCTGGCGCGCGAGATCTGTCCGGTCACCATTCCCCAGAAGAAAGGCGATCCGGTCATTGTCGACACCGACGAGCACCCGCGCGAAACCAGCTTGGAGGCACTGGCCAGGCTCAAGGGCGTGGTCCGCCCGGACGGTTCGGTGACGGCCGGCAACGCCAGCGGCGTGAACGACGGTGCCTGCGCCCTGCTGCTGGCCGACGAGGTCACGGCCGCCCGGCATGGCCTGACCCCCAAGGCCCGCATCGTTGGCATGGCCACCGCCGGCGTCCCGCCGCGTGTGATGGGCATCGGCCCGGCACCGGCCACCGAGAAGGTGCTGGCGCTCACCGGCCTGACGCTCGAACAGATCGACGTGATCGAACTCAACGAAGCCTTCGCGGCCCAGGGCCTGGCCGTGCTGCGCATGCTGGGCCTGAAGGACGACGACGAACGCGTCAACGCCTGGGGTGGCGCCATCGCCCTGGGCCACCCGCTGGGGGCCAGCGGGGCCCGCCTGGCCACCACGGCGGTCAACCGCCTGCACGCCACCGGCGGGCGTTACGCGCTGTGCACCATGTGCATCGGTGTCGGGCAAGGCATAGCCCTGATCGTGGAACGGGTCTGACCGCGCAGCGGCGGAGCGTGGGGGCGAGCGCGACCGCAGCGAAGGGCCGCCCCGAGCAAGGTCAGCCCCCTCGGGGGGCAGCGACCCGCGCAGCGGCGGAGCGTGGGGGCGAGCGCGACCGCAGCGAAGGGCCGCCCCGA
>CALMYH010000022.1 GCA_937873395.1 uncultured Burkholderiales bacterium | reverse complement strand
GCAGCCGTAGTCCTGCGCCCGCAACACGTGCTCATGGACCTCGTAGCCCATGTCACGCAGTTGAAGGCGCAGGATCTGCGCCGACGCGCTGGCCGCGTAGTCCTCCACGTTCTCCAGGACGATCACCGCCGGCTGCAGGCGCTGGATCAGGACCAGCGCAGCGTGTACCAGGTGCCCGACTTCCGGGTGGTTCTCCATCATGGCAAGGCCACGCTTGGACTTTCCCGCCCGCGAGGCGCCAGAACAGGGCAAGCCCATCTCCAGCACCTCCACGCGCGGCAGCTTCTGCATGATCCAGTCGTCTTGAACGACTTCCTGAACAGGGGCACACAGGTTCAACGTCCGGTCGGTGTTGACCTCGTTGGCAATCAACGACTGCTCCACATAACCCTCGTCGATTTCACACAAGGCCAGCAACTGCAATTGCAACCCCTGATCTGCGAAACCGGCGTGGGCTGCGTGCGAGAGCACGCCGCCTCCATGGGCAATGCTGGCAGCCGCAAGGGGCACCCCGTGTCGGAGCTTGGAGCGCAATCGGCCAATGCGCTCGGCTTTGGCCAACTCAGATGCGGCCGCCAGGACAAAGATGCCGTCCAAACGGATCACGATGCGCACGACCTCATGCCCTGCAAAGTGCTCCAGTGCGCACCTGCTGTTGAGGTCAATCACCGGCACGGTGCGATGCGCAGACCCGTGGACTCCAACAGCATCAGCAAGGCCTGCAAACGCCGACGGGTGGCGTCTTGTGGCATGGCCTGCAGGACATCACCCAGCACCTGCAGGTGCACCGAAGAAAAGCTGCGCAAGGTGTCGATCAGTGGACCTGAATTGCGCGGGGCTTTGATGCGGGAAAACGGATTGGCGCGCAGGTAGCCTGTTTCCAGGAGGAACCCATACAGGTGACCAATGGCGGCCAAGGCGCGGGCGGTGCTGGCCGGCGAGAGCGCCCCGCGCATCGGCCTCCAGTCGTCGCTGTCGCGTCGAGTCGGCAACGACACAACCCAGTGTTCGGCCGGCTGACGCAGGAAGTTGGCATGGGCACTGGCATCGCTCACCGTGAGCGTCGAAAGCGTCTTGCCCCGCTCGTGAGCCCACAACAGCAGCCGTTGCACGTCCCGGGCATAGGCTTTGCGCGTGTGCTCGGATTTGAAGCTGAGAGTCTCCAACCAGGTTTTGACCGCCTGCAGGTCGTCCTCGGCCTGCATCGCATTGGGGCCTTCGGCACGCAAGCTCCACCCTGGCGACTTGCCCAAGATCGCGTCAGCACGGTCTAAAGAGGGGACGGCTGCGGCCACCAATTCCGGTACGCCGCCACCCGCCGCAGCGAGTTTCGGCGCGCTGGCCTGCACCTGTGATGCTTCCATCTCAGTCCAGCGGCACCGGGGATTCACAGCCATGGCCAGGTAGGGCTCGTGGTCCACCAGCCAGGCCACCAGCCGGCGCGCTCGATCCACGCCGACCCCGGGGATGCGTCGGTAGGGTGACTTGAAGCCCAGGTTCAGCACCTGCGGACTGGAGGACTGCAGAACCGAAAACGAAAGGCCGCGGGCCTTCTGTTGGTCCAGCGCCGCCTGGGCATCGGCTATGTGCTTGGAAAGCAGCTTGCCGACTTCGATGATGGTCTGTTCATGCCGCAGCAGCCCCCACTCAGCGTATGGGTTGTCGTTGCCGGTGAGAACCCACAATGCGCGCAATGCCGCAGCGATGCGTTTGCCACCAATGATGGGCTGCAGGCGCTTCTCCGGGTCTCGTTTTCGCTCAGGTGGGCAGAGATGACATTTGCATGTCCTGGCCATGCCTTGACGATCACCTTGAGATGGGCAACCCTCCCCTCACGTTCAGGGTTGAGGTGTCTCCTCGGAAGTTCGAAGGGGGAAGACAGACGTGACTGATGCAGTCGTCGGCCAGAACTCCTCGCTGGATCATGGTTGTCAGACCATGCTCCGCTACGTGGGAGAGCTGAAAGTGTCTCGTGAGAGCTGGTTGAATGTCTGCGTCAACGAGCAGGACACGGTATCCCATGTCTGCGAGCAGACCGCCAATATTGGCGCATAAAGTGGTCTTGCCTACGCCGCCCTTGGTGGCGACCACTGAGAGAGTGAACATCGAAACCTCGCTGAACAGGGGTAAACCGTTCAGGGGCTACGCAATCAAAACGATCCTGCTTGAATCACTGCAGATTTTTTTGCAGTAACGTATACTTAGGCGGTAATATAGTCTTAACCTATTGACTTGGTTAACACGATATACATTGTCGAATAAATAGACGGCAATGACGGCCATGAAAAAAGCCCGCCGG
>CALMYH010000021.1 GCA_937873395.1 uncultured Burkholderiales bacterium | reverse complement strand
TCGGCGTGTTCGTGGAAGTGGTGCGGCGCCTGGATGGCCAGGATGGTGGGCACACCGGTGTCGAGCTGCACCTGCATCATGGCCTGCACCACGGTCTGCATCAGCGTGTCGAAGCGGTAGATGCCGTCGTCCACCACCAGAGCACTGCCCACCACGGCCGCGTACCGGCCGGAACGCGCCAGGCGCTGTGCATGCAGCGGAATCTCGAACGCCCCGGGCACGTCGAACAGGTCGATGCGCCCGGCGTCCACCCCGGCCTCGGCCATGCGGGCCAGAAACGCATGACGCGCCTGGTGCACGATTTCGGCGTGCCAGGCGGCCTCGACAAAGGCAAATCGCAGATCGGAGGGCAGGGAAACGGCGTCGTTCATGGCGGTCATCGGTGGGATCAGGTTCAAACTCGCATCATGCCCCAATGATCCACCCTTCCAGCGGATCGAAGGGCGGCAAGCCATAACAGGGGTGGCCTTGCTGGTGCTGCCGCCAGGCCCAAGCCGCCTGAAGCAGGCACAGCACCGCGTCCAGCCGGTCACCGCTGGCGTCGTCGGCCAGGTCGTCGCGCTGGGCGTGGCTGAGCTTCAGTCGCAGGCCAACCTGTGCGAGCAGGGGCGCGTCACCACTTTCCAGGGCATGGATCAGGGTCTTGCGGGCGATCAGGCGCTCGGGTGTCTGGCGGGCGCGGTCGTCGCTCTTGTAGGACTGTGTACCCAGCACACTGCGCGCCAGCAGACCGGGGTAGGCCTCCAGGGCGACGCGCTGCGGGTCACCGGCGTGCAGGCCCGGCAGGTGGACCCCTGCCGCCAGCAGCCTGGGCACGCCGGCGTGCATCATGAAGGCCACCGGCGGGTTCACCCATTTCATGCTGGGGCTCGATCCCGCCGGGCCGTCGGTGGCGCGGTGGGCGAACTTGCCTCCGGCGGGTCGAGCGTTGCAGAACGCGGCAAAAGCCGCGCGGATCTGCTCACGCGACAGGGAGGCGCAGTGCGCCATGCAGTCGGCCCAGTCCGTGGGCCAGCCCAGCGGCTCGACCAGTGCGCGCGGCAGGCCGAAGGGCAGGTCAAACCCGCCGACCCAGTGCTCCGGCCGGGCCAGCCGTTCCTGCCAGCCTTGCAAGTCCTCGAAGGTCTCGACTCCGTCCAGCAGCACCCGACCCCGGTCGCAGCGGCCGACCGCCAGCACGACGGGTTTGCGGCGCGTCGGCGCGCTGGTGAAATCACAACCCAGCAAAACGCTCACAAGCTACCGTCCGAGTGCAGAACAGCGCCCCGCGCAGCGGCAGAGCGTAGGGGCCCCAACCTCTTCAAGCTCTCCCGATGATGCTGGCCGTGGCCATCAGCTCTTCCAGGAGAGCGAGCGAAACCCTGCCAGAGACGGCGTAGGGATCGAACTCGGGCCGCTCGGAGTACTTGAGCACGATCGATGTGTTGAGCTTGGCCAGGTTCACCGTGCCCATGGTCCAGCCGCCAAAGCGGCGCTCGGAGATCTCTTCGTAATGCAGCAGCACCACATCGGTGTGTCGCTTGTCGGCCACGATGTGGTTGTACAGCGTGTTGACCGCGCTGCGCCCCCCTTCGATGGCCTGCAGGAAGACCCCGCCGCCGTAGCACAGCACCCCGGTGATGCCATTGCCCAGGTTGTGCGAGCGGGAGGAATCCAGAATGGATTCGATGGTCTGGGTGCAGTCCTTGTTGACCGCACGGCTGACATAAAGCAGGCGAACCAGCATGACGGGCCTTGAAATGTTCGGACGTTAACGCGGGATCAGCGACAGGAATTCGCGTCGCAGGTTGGAATCCTTGAGGAAGACACCCCGCATGACGGAGTTGATCATCTTGCTGTCCATGTCCTTCACACCCCGCCAGGCCATGCAGTAATGGCTGGCTTCCATGACGATGGCCAAGCCGTCGGGCTGGGTCTTCTCCTGGATCAGGTCGGCCAGCTGCACGACCGCCTCTTCCTGGATCTGCGGACGGCCCATGATCCATTCGGCCAGACGGGCGTACTTGGAAAGGCCGATGACGTTGGTGTGCTCGTTGGGCATGACGCCGATCCAGATCTTGCCGATCACCGGACAGAAATGGTGGCTGCAGGCGCTGCGCACCGTGATCGGACCGACGATCATCAGCTCGTTGAGATGCTCGGCGTTGGGGAACTCGGTCACCTCCGGCCCTTTGACATAACGGCCGTTGAAAACCTCCTTGAGATACATCTTGGCCACGCGTCGGGCTGTGTCGCCGGTGTTGTGGTCGTTCTCGGTGTCGATGACCATGCTCTCGAGCACACCCTGCATCTTCTCGGTCACTTCATCGAGCAGTTTCTCCAGCTCGCCGGGCTGGATGAACTCGGCGATGTTGTCGTTGGAGTGGAAGCGTTTGCGGGCGGCCAGTACGCGTTCCCGGATCTTGACGGACACGGGTACGCCCTGGTCACCGTCGTCGTGGTCGGCAGCGGTGTTCATGGGCTGATCGGATTTCATGAGCATGCCCCATGCTAACACCCGCACACCGCCAAGCGGAAAGTGTCTGCCGAAGTCACCCCCTGCGTGGGGGCATCGGCCCGGTCTCAATAGCGGTGACCGGTGAGAAAAAGGGTGGTCCGCATGACCGCGAAAGCCAGCCGGTCGAGCACGCGCTCTCGCCAGGGCCGCTGCTGCAGCGAGCTTGGGTCCAGTCGCTGGGTGGAGGCGCGCAGGATTTCGTCGAGTCGCTGGTGCAACAGGCGGGCAAACCGGCGGTCGCGGGTCATGACGTTCGCCTCGCGGGCCAGCAACAGGGACAGGGGATCCAGGTTGGTGGACCCGACCGTGGCCCACCGGCGATCGACCACCGCCACCTTGGCATGCAGGGAGCTGGGTTCGTACTCGTGCAGCTCGATCCCGGCCTCGGCCAGCATCCGGTACACCGGCCGCGCCGCCCGGTATTGAAGAAAGCGCTCGTACTTGCCCTGCAGCAGCAGACGCACCCTGACGCCACGCCGGACCGCTATCAGCAGAGCCCTTCTCAGCTTGCGCCCGGGAATGAAGTACGCATTGGCAATCACGATTTCCTCACGCGCCTCGCCAATGGCCTTGAGGTAGGCGCGCTCAATGTCGTGCCGGTGGGTCACGTTGTCGCGCAGCAGCAGGGCTGCCCGGGCTCCGTGCACTCCCGCCAGCGGGGCTGGCATGGTGGAGGGATCATCCGCCGCCTGTGCATGCTTTTCGGGGCTGGGCAACTCCAGGATGGCCGAGAAATCTCCCACCGGCAAGGTTTCGCGCAGGGCCTCCCAGGCCGCCACGAACTCGCGTCGCCGGGCCTTGCGAACCGCCTGCAAGCGCCACCACAGCTGCTCCATCGTGTCGACCATATCGTTCACGAGCGGACCGGCCACGCGCAGGGAAAAATCCAGCCGTGGTTCGGCCAGCCGCCCGAGCACCACATCGTCCCGGTCATCGATGATGTTGATGCCGCCGCAAAATCCGATGGTGCCGTCGACCACACACAGCTTGCGGTGCAGCCGGCGCCAGTTGCTGGGTATGAGAAGCCCCAGCCGGCCCAGCGGCGCGTAGATGCGCCAACGGACTCCGGCACGCGAGAAGCGTTCCCGCCACTCGCTCGGCACCCGCGGTGTGCCCACCCCATCCATCACCAGCCGCACCATCACGCCGCGTGCGGCTGCCCGTTCCAGTGCCTCGGCCACCGCCAAGGCGGCACCGCCGAACTCGAAAATGTAGGTTTCAAGGTGGATCACCCGCCGGGCAGCATCCATGGCCTCGACGAGCGCGGGGAACAGCTCCTCACCGCCCTGCAACAGCAGCAACTGGTGTCCGTCTGTTACCCAGCCAGCCTGCCTGTCCGATGGCCCGGGTTCCCGCAAGGCATGCATCAGAATCCCAGCTCGGCGATCAGTGGCAGATGGTCGGACATGCGCGACCAGGCGCGGCCATGCGGAACATGGGCCGACACCAGGCGCAGACCCCGGGCGTAGACTCGGTCCAGATGCAACAGGGGAAGACGGGCGGGAAACGTGGGCAGACGGATCCCTTCGAAGGTGTGCAGGTCCAGCGCCGCCATGGGCCTGAGCAGCTGCGCGCCCCAATCGTTGAAATCCCCGGCCACCACCAGAGGGGCGCCGGCGGGAACCTCCTGCTCGATGAACTGACCCAGGCGCTGGACCTGACGTTCCCGGCTGGCATGGATCAGCCCCAGGTGAACCACGATCACATGCAATGGCAGCCCCTCGATCAGCAGTTCCGCATGGAGCAGGCCGCGCTGCTCGAACCGGTGATCGGAGACATCGGAATGGCCACTGGTCATGACGGGCCAGCGAGAAAGCAGGGCATTGCCGTGCTCACCGTGGCGGGTCACTGCATTGGTGCGATACACCGCTTCATAACCTTCGGGGGACAGATAGCCGGCCTGGTCCAGCTCAGGCCAGCGCGTGAACACCCGTTCCATCTTTCGGTTGTGGCGCCGCACCTCCTGCAGACAGACGACATCGGCATCCATCTGCTCCACGGCATGCACCAGATTGTGGATTTCCAGCCGGCGCGCCAGGCCCAGGCCCTGCACGCCCTTGTGGATGTTGTAGGTGGCAACCCGGAAGGTGGTCATGTGTCTATGATCCCAGAAAGCGCCGGCGGTTGCATGCCCGGGCCACCGGGCGGAACGGGAGCCAGAAGGCCAGCTGGATCAGAAACCGCTTTCCCGCACCAGCACCGAAACCGCGCGGCGAAGCATCCGGTCCATCAGCGCTTCGGGTCGGCCTTCGATCCTCACCCGTACCAACGACAGGCGCTCCTGAGTCACGGGCTCATCCAGTTCGACGCGGACACGGAACAAGGCATCACGCGCCACCGGAACCCGCTGGGAAAATGCCATGGCGGGCCCTGGCACGGTCGCAATCGGTCCGCCGTGGCTGGCATCAAGCATGGGCGAAGGCAAAGCGGTGGTGCGGGCCACGTCAATGGCGCCGACGCGCCCGTCGCGCCAGACGGGCGGATCCACCATCTGCCTCACACGCACCCTCTGACCGACCTCGATGCGCGAGAGATCGGCCTCCGCCACATAGGCATCGACCACCCAGCGATCGGGGTTGACCAGCATCGCCAGCGGCTGCAGGGACTTGACCCACACACCCGCGTCGAGCTCCGGGTCCAGGTCGTACAGCACGCCGTCAAACGGCGCCCGCAGGATCAGGCGCTCCCGCTGTTCGGTGCTGGCACGTTCTTCGGCCTTGTGCAGGGCCTTCTGGGAAGCCAGCAACTGGCGCTGGGATTCGCCATCGGGCAAGCCCATCAGCCCCGCCATCTGGCGTTCGCGGGCCAGGGCCAGCTGGCGCGCCCTTTCCTGATCAAAGCCCAGCACCTTGGAGTCCAAGGCCAACACCACATCGCCCTGTCGGAACTGGCGCTGCCGTGGCAGGCCGACCAGCTGGGCTTCGAAAGGCGAATAGATCAGCTGCTGCTCCTCGGCCCGGAGCCAGCCATGCGCCTGTACACGGGTGCTCAGGGGCAGGAACAACAAGAGTCCCATCAGCACCAGCAGCACGGCCGCCCCGAAGCGGCGCGACCGGCGGATTTCGGCACGGCGTTCGTACCACACCTTCAGTTCGTTCTTCACGGGTTTGCCGATGAACCAGGCCAGCTCGACCACCATCAGGAACAGACCGAGCACCTTGAAGAAAAAGAAGTAGACCAGCAGCGCGATGCCCAGGAAAACCACCAGCCTGTAAAGCCAGGTGGCCAGCGCAAAGGCGATCAACCCGTGCCTTCGCGCCGGCTCAAAGGGTTCGGGCCAGGCGTCCGCGAAGCCCAGCAGGTGGCGCCGCATCCAGGTCCGGGCCAGCGCGCCGGCACGTTCGTGGAGGTTGGGCATGTCCAGCAGGTCGCTCAGGATGAAATATCCGTCGAACCGCATGAAAGGGCTGGCATTGATGGCCAGGGTCAGGACCCATGACGTGGTGGCGAGGAAGAACAGGCCGTTGCGCAGGGCTCCATCGGGGGTCAGTGCCCAGGCCAGCGTGGCCAGTCCGGCCAGTGCCAGTTCCACCACAATGCCGGCGCTGGCAATCGAAAGTCGGTGTTTCGGGTCCTTCAGCCGCCAGCTCTCCCCGGTGTCGGTGTACAGCATGGGGAACATGACCAGAAAGGCCACACCCATGTGGGCGACCCGCACCCCATGCCGGGTCGCGGCAAAGGCATGCCCGAGTTCGTGCACTGCCTTGGCAAACACCAGGGCCAGGGCGTAGCCGATCAGACCGGACCAGGTCATGTGGTCCACGAAGGTATGGGTGAAGCTGTCCCACTGGCGAGACACCAGATACAGACCCAGGGCCGTGAGCATGGCGATCGCCACCGCCGCCGCGCGGGTCTGCAGCCAGTCCACGTAGGGAGCGGTCGCAGCGAGCCAGCGCTGGGGGCGCAGCAGGGGTACGCGGAAAAACAGATAGTTGTGCAACAGCCATTCCAGCGGCGCCCGGCGCAGGCGCGCATGTCGAGCGCGCACGCGGTCGACATCGGCGGCCCGGTCCAGGCGGAGCAGTTCGTTCTCGGCCAGGAAGTTCAGCAGTTGCCTGACATCATCGGGCGTCACGTTCAGCGGTGTCTGAGCGTTGACCGTGCGAATCAGGGTGCCTGCGTCGTTGTCGGCCCAGTTCAACAGCAGCTCGAACTCCAGCCAGCCGATGCGAAAAAAGCGGTTGCGCACCGGGTCCTGGATCACCCAGGCAGGCGTTCCATCCGCGTTGGGAGCGGCAGGCATCAGCTTGAGCTCGTCCCGAATGGCCGGCAGGGGGGTACGGCGAGGCCGTTGTCCCGCAGCAGAGAGGGTGGCCGTGGCCGTCACCGAAGTCACAGACCCGTCCATTCGCGAGCCGCGGCCATCGGCCGGCGAAACAGGTAGTAGCCCAGGGTCACCCATTCGCCGGAAATCCGGGCGGTGCCACGAAGACCGATGCGGGGAAGGTCCTCGCCGGGCTCGAAACGGGCCCGGAGGCGGTAGGAGGCCACATCGTCGGGGCTCGGAGTCGCCTGGTAGCTGGCCTCGACCAGCACCGCCGATCGGGGGCGCAGGGGATCGGTGTGCAGGAAAAGCTGGACCGGCGCGCCCGGCTCCAGGTTGATGGCGTCGGCCACCGCCAGCCAGACCAGCACTCCGGCGTCCTCGGGCTGGGCCAGTTGCATCACCCGCTCGCCCGTCTGCACCGGCCGGCCCAGCCAGTCATTGACGTCGGCAAAAATGGCCACGCCGTCTCGGTCTGCCCGCACCTCGACGCGTTGGGAAAGAGTCTCCACCGCCGCCAGTTCGGCCTCCTTCTCGCGCACCCGTCCCATCAGCACCGCCAGATCGGCTCGGCCCCGAACGTCATCGAATGCCCTCTGCTGCGCAATGTGGGCATCCACCCGGGCCACCTCCAACGCCTTCAGGGCCACCTCGCGCCGGTTCAGTAGCACCGAATCGTCCAGCGAAAACAGCAGGTCGTTGGCACGCACTCGGCTGTTGGGCGCCACGCCAAACGACCCGATCACCCCATCCTGGGGTGCCGCCACCGCGACCGCGCTGAGTGCCACGACCTCTGCCGGCGCAAGCACCGACAGGCGAACGGGAATGAAGAGGGCAAGCACCAGGGCGGCCAGCAGCAGGTTGCGTCGACGGCCCCGCATCCAGCGTCGCCAGCGGCTCCAGCGCCGCTCCCGCGTCTCGCTCAACGCCCTGAGACAGTGGCCGAATGTCAGGTGAAGGCGCTCGATCAGCGTCTGGTCACGATCGGTCCAGGGAGCATCCCGGGCGTACAGCACCATGCCCAGGACCTCACCCCGGCCGTCCTTCAGCGGCACCACAATGGCGTGCTCGGGCAACCATTCCGCCCAACCGGCCTGGTCGGTTTCGGGCGCATCGGCCAGGTCGATCCGGTGCGTCTGGCCATCCTGCGGGAGACGGCGCGCCATCTGGGCCATCCACACGGCAAACGGTGAGTCCTCGGCCACGCTGACCAGCCCCGAGGCACCGGTCAGCTTCGGTCGACCACCGTCCAGTTCGAACAGCGCGGCCTGCCGGTAGGAAACCAGCGCATGGGACTCGTTGACAATGGTGAAGCGCAGTCCCGGTGCATCAGGGGCCGTGAGTGCGCGGGATTCGATCTGGAGCAGCAGGTCCAGATCGGCTGCCTCGTTCATGGCGCTCCGTTCAGCGCATGCCCTGGAAGCGGGCCACCCCGCTCATGCCTGGCAGCAGGTCCGGGTGGACCCGCAACAAAGCCGCTTCCAGCTCGATGGTCTGGCTCACCGGATCGATCCGGCTGTTGATCCGCTGCACCCGGGCTGGGTAGGACTTGCCGGTTTCGTCGATGGTGACCTCGAACTCCTGGCCGATCCTGAGACCGGAGGTCCAGCGGGAGGGCACGTTGAGCTTGAGCAGCAACACGCCACGCCGCACCAGATCCAGCATCGGCTGCCCAGGCGTCACGGTCATGTGGCTGCGCACATGCAGGCGGGAGGGGTAGCCATCCCATGGCGCACGAATCGCGCATTGGGAGATCTGGAACTGGATCAGGTCGGACTGTGCCTTGGCCTTGGCCACCGCACTGGCGGCCAGGGCCACTTCGACATCGCTGGCCTGTTCAAGCCCCTGCATGCGCAGCTTGGCTTCATACTCCTCGGTCGCGGCCGCCAGGTCCGCCTTGGCCATGCCGGCACGCGCCTCGTGCTCGCCGCACTCCAGCGAAACCAGGACAGCCCCCTGGCGGAATGCACGACCGAGCCCGGTGTGGATTTCGGTGATGCGACCGCCGACCGGGCTGGCCAGCACGGTCTCCCCGTTGGGCAACACCAGCACGCGCACAGACTCGGAATCCGGGCCGGTCGAGGGCTGGCTCCAGCCCGCAAAATTGAGCCCGGCCAGCACACTGGCCAGGAGGGCACGACGAACAGACTTCAGGGACATGTCAGTATTGCTCGAACCAGTTTTTCACATCACTCAAATTGGCGTTGAGCGCGGCCACCAGGCTCGATTCCAGCACCGAGCGACGCGCATTCTGCGGCATGGTAGTCGCAAAACGGGCCTCCTGCCGGACAGTCCCTGCCGAATCCTTCAGGCGCAAGGTCCAGGCGGCACGCTCCAACCCGAGCCGATCGCCCGTTTCAAACGAAAGCTCAAGGGGAATGCCGTCCTGCTCGTCGCTCTCGATGTGATGGCGGGCCAGGAACTCCTTGGCCAGGGCAGTGATGCGAACCTGCTGAACGGGGTCGGCGATGCCGGTGACCTGAAGCGCCACGCCCGGCGCACGTCCGAACAGGTTGGACGAAAGGGCAAAAGCGTCCTTTTCGGTGGCCTGCAAATGCTCGCGGACCCGTTGGGTCAGTTGGGCCAGGTCATTGCCTTCGAAATCATCGGCGATCGGGTCAAAACCCAGCGTGTTGTACAGGCGGCCAAAGGCGATATGGGCGTTGGCGTAGGCATTGGCCCGCTGGTAGGCGCCCAGCACCGAACGCGCCTGCGTGCGGATAGCCTCCAGTTCACTGTCGAGTCTGGCGGTCACCGATGCACGGGTGAAATCGGCCAGGCGCCGGTCGACCTGAGCCGCCTGATCGGCCAGCTTGAAGTCTTCCAGTGCCATGCGGTATCGCTCGGCACCAATCCGGGTCTGGGTCAGGATGGCCATCGACAGCGCCATGCGCCGGGCTTCGTCGGTCTGTTCCTGAAACTTCTGCGCCTCCTTCATGGCCGGCAGTGCAGCCAGACGCATAAGGTTCCAGGCGATACTGATGCCGCCCTCGGTCCAGCTGTTGCTGAACAGGAAGCGGTTGCTGTCGTACTGGCGCCCCAGGTTGAGCGAGATGCCCGGGAGCATGCCCAGCACCTGTTTGCGGGCCTCGGCAGCGGTGATGCGTTTGCGCAGATCTTCCTCACGCAGTTCCGGACGCTGCATCAGTGCCAGCTCCTCCAGCTGGGTGACATCGCGTGGCGCGGCCGGCAGAACCGGCTCCTGCGCTTCGGCGACGGTGAAGTCCACGCCGGGAGGCACATTCATCAGGGCGGCCAGTTCGCGCTTGGCAAACTCCAGGTCCTGACGGCGCTGGTTGAGCAGTGAAGTGGCATCCAGCAAGGCGCGCTGGTAAGCCAGAGCCACCCCCGGAGGAATCACACGCTGGGTTTCAGCCTCTCGCGAACGGGCCAGGGCCAGCTGCGCGCGCTCCAGGATTTCGTCGGCCTGGACGGTCAGGCGCTGGGCGCCCAGCGCCCGCCAGTAGGCCGCCCGCACATCCTGCAGCAGGTTCTGCACCACCTTGCGACGACGTTCCTCTGCGATGAGGAACTGGTCACCCTGCTGCTGGGCCCGGTAGTACGACACACCAAAATCGAGCGCGTTCCAGGAAAACGCGATGCCACGAAGGTTGCGGGAACGTTCGTCGGAGGAGGTCGGTCGATCCGACTCAATCCGGTCCACGATGCCGATGCTGGTGCCGCCGGAGTAGTTGCTGCGATCGCGATACCCGGCCGAAGCCACCAGTTGGGGCAGCATGTCGTGGCTGGCATACTGGGTCAGACCCATGGCCAGTGCCGACTCCATCCGTTTCAGCCTGTAGTCCAGGTTGTAGCGCAAGGCACGGGCCACGGCCTCTTCCATGCTGATGGGGCCGCTGATCGGTGTCTGGTCGACGTACATGCGTGCCGTGTCCTCCTTGACACGGTTGAGCACGTCTTCCTTCTCCAGCGGTTTGGGCGTGACACTGCAGCCCGCCACCACGGCGGCCACCGCCAGGACGATAGCGCTGCGGCCGACCAGGCCAGAGAAACGGAAAGAGCGGGAGGAAGCGTAATTCATGGTTTTGCTTTCTTGAAGGATTCCATTCAGATCGGGGTCGCCGCACGGGTCAGCGGACGCAGGCCGGTCGACCGGTCGGCAGCCATTCGCTGCAACTGCGTCCGGAAGCCCTGGGCCGACGCGCGCAAACCGGCCTCCGCTTGCTGAACAGCATCGGCCGCGTCGGCAGCTACTGAAGTGTTGTCGACGCCTTCGGCCATGGCCTCGGCAGCTTCGCCTGTGGGCGCCGCGCTCGGAACCTCAGCGCTGGCCATCACGGGGGACGAATCTGCCAGCACTGCCGTCTCGGCCGCCACCACCGGCCTCGGAGAACCGAGCCCGAAGGGATCGAGCAGGGTGTCAAAGCCCGGTGTCGCGGACTGGTGGGCATCGAGAACCGCGTTGCGCACCGCCGACTCAAGTTGGGAGGCACGTACCGCCTTCTGCACGAACAACCCGTCTTCGGCGGTGACAGCCACATGGCGCACGGCGTGCTGCACATGGAGTGCGTGGCGGATGGTCTGCACCTCACCACGACCGAGCTCGCGGATCAGGGCCGGTCCGTTGCCCTGCCCCGCACTGTCGAACAGCAGCGCGTCCGGGACCTGTCCCAGAGCCTCGCCCCTCAGAGGCGCACTGGTCTGGAACCCACCCAGCGCAGAGCCGGCCAAGGCGCGCTCGGCACTGGAGCTGCCCACGGCATACAGCACATGCAGCGCCGGTTCGGTGGCGATCGGCAAGGGGCCGATGACCGGAGACGTCGCACCCGGAGAGCTGATCCAGTCGAACCGGAAAGCGGAGTCCGCCGACTCTTCTGGCAACACTGTGGTCCCGGGCACATCGCCCAGGATCAAGCGCGCACTCGCCGACAATGCACCGTCGCTGACGGTGTAGGTCACGACAGGCACGGGGCCCGTGTAGCCGGTCACAGGCGTGAAGACGAAGGTGCCGTCCGGGCTGATGAACAGAGTGCCGACACCCGCCATCGTGGCCGTGTCGCCTGCCGAGTAGACGGTTCCATCCACTTCAAAGACGCTGACGGACAACGGATCGCCGTCCACATCGCTGTCGTTGTTCAGCACATTGCCGCTCACCGGGCTGTTGAAGCGGGTGGGGACGATGTCGTCTGTGGCCACCGGTGCGTCGTTGACCGGCGTAATGGTCAGCGTCAGCGTGGAGCTGGCGTTGCCACCGTTGCCGTCGGTCACGGTGTAGGTGATCACCGGCACCGGGCCGTTGTAATTGGGCGCCGGCGCAAAGCTGTAGCTGCCGTCGGCGTTGATTGTGATCACGCCGACGCCCAGCATGCTCACCGGTGCGCCCACCGGCTGCACGCCAGGGATGCCCGCGATGGTGTAGCCGCTGATGCTCAGCGCATCCCCATCAACATCCGTGTCGTTGGCCAGCAGGCCATCGGCCGCAGCCACCGTCAGGGTCACATCTTCGGTGACGGTGCCCGTGTCGGGGTTGGCCACTGGCGCGTCGTTCGCACCTTCGATCGTGACCGTGATCGTGGCCGTGCTCGTGCCGCCCTGGCCGTCGCTGATCGTGTAGGTGATCGTCGTTGTGGCCGTTTGGCCCACCGCCAGGCTCTCAAAGTCCCCGTTCGGATCGAACGTGACTGTGCCGTCCGGGTTCACCGTGAACAGACCACCGTTGCTGCCGGCCACCGGCACGCCCACGTTGACCGCATCGCCGTTGACCTCGGCCACCGTCAGTGTGCCGCCGTCGATATCGCTGTCCGGGCCTGCGCCCGTGTCGCCGGTGATCACGTTGCCCACAGCCGCCGGCGCGGCGTCCTCGCCCACCGTGAACACGTCATCGGTGGCCACCGGATCGAGGTTGATGCCCGTGACCGTCACCGTGATGATGGCCGTAGCGATGCCACCCTGGCCGTCGCTGATCGTGTAGCTCACCGTGGTCGTCGACGCCTCGCCCGGAGCCAGTACGTCAAACTCGCCGTTCGGGTCGAAGCTCACCGAGCCGTCCGGGTTCACTGTGAACAGGCCCCCGGTGCTGCCGGCCACCGGCACACCCAGCAGCGCCGGATCGCCATTGACCGCGGTCACCGTCAGGTCATCGCCATCGGGGTCAACGTCGTTGCCCAGCGCGTTGCCCACCACCGAGGCAGGCGCACCGGCTGCTGCCGTGAACACGTCATCGACCGCCACCGGCGCGTCGTTGACCGGGTTGACCGTCACCGTCACCGTGGCCGTGGCCGTGCCGCCCTGGCCGTCGCTGATTTCGTAGCTGATCGTGTCGGTGCCGTTGAAGTCCGCGTTCGGCGTGTAGGTGATCGTGCCGTCGGCATTGATCACCACCGTCCCGTTGGCCGCCACGGCGCTGGTCACCGTCAGCGCGTCGCCATCGACATCCGTGTCGTTGGCCAGCACCGCAATCGTCACCGGCGTGTCTTCGTCGGTCTCGGCCACGTCATCGACCGCCACCGGCGCGTCGTTGACCGG
>CALMYH010000020.1 GCA_937873395.1 uncultured Burkholderiales bacterium | reverse complement strand
CCAACAGCCACTACTTCGGCGAGCCCCTCTACACCTACAGCCTCAAGCAAGGCATCGAGGACGGCTACCTGGCGCCCTACAAGGTGATCCGCGTCGATCTGGACCGGGACACCTTCGGCTGGCGCCCCACCGAGGGCATGCGCGACAAGGCCGGCCACCTGATCGAGGACCGCGTCTACACCGGCACCGACATGAACCGCAAGCTGGTGCTGGAAAAGCGCGACGAAGCCGTGGCCACCAAGATCACCGAATACCTCAAGGCCACCGACCGCCACGCCAAGACCATCGTTTTCTGCGAAGACATCGACCACGCCGCCCGCATGCGCCAGGCGCTGGCCAACGCCAACGCCGACATCTGTGCCACCCAGCCCAAATACGTCGTGCAGATCACCGGCGACAACGCCGAAGGCAAGCGCGAGCTGGACAACTTCATCGACCCCGAGAAGACGTATCCGGTGATTGCCACCACCTCCAAGCTCATGAGCACCGGGGTGGACGCGCAGACCTGCAAACTCATTGTGCTGGACCAGAACATCCGCTCGATGACGCTGTTCAAGCAGATCATCGGCCGCGGCACCCGGCTGCGCGAAGACCTGGGCAAGTCCTGGTTCACCATCCTGGACTTCAAGCGGGCCACCGAGCTGTTTGCCGACCCCACGTTCGACGGCGAGCCGGTGCAGATCTACGAGCCCGGTGACAACCAACCCATCGAACCGCCGGTGGTCGGTGACCCGCCCACGCTACCGCAGCCGGGCGACGACGCGCCGCCCACAGGGCCCACCACCGCCGGACCTGGCGAAGGCGGCAGCACCGAACCCAAGAAGTACATCGTCGGCGGCATGGTCACCGTGTCCGTAGCGCGTGAGCGGGTGCAATACCTCAACGCCGAGGGCAAGCTCATCACCGAGAGCCTGCGCGACTACACCCGCATCAACCTCAAGCGCCGCTTCGACTCGCTGGACCAGTTCCTGCAGGCCTGGAACGACGCCGACCGCAAGGCCGCCCTGATCGACGAACTCGAACGCCAGGGGGTGCTCATCGAAGCCCTGGCCGAAGAGGTCGGCAAAGACCTCGACCCCTTCGACCTGCTGCTGCACGTGGCCTACGACCAGCCGCCGCTGACCCGGCGCGAGCGGGCCAACCGCGTCAAAAAGCGCAACGTCTTCACCCAGTACGGCCCCGTGGCCCGCCAGGTCATCGACGCCCTGCTGGACAAGTACGCCGACGAAGGCATCACCACGCTGGAAGCGAGCAATGTGCTCACCCTGCCCCCGGTCAACCAGTTGGGCCTGCCGGTCGAGCTGATTCGCGCCTTCGGCGGCCGGCCCCAGTACCTGTCCGCGCTGCAGGCGCTGGAGCGTGAGCTCTACGCGGCATCCGGCCTGCCCGGCAGCGGTGCCGGCAGCCCCGCGCCAGCAGCCCCTTTCTGAACCCGATTTCACTGAATGTCCAACCTCTCCCCGGTTATCAAGTCCATCCAGGACGTCATGCGCCAGGACTCTGGCGTGGACGGCGACGCCCAGCGCATCAGCCAGCTCACCTGGCTGCTCTTCCTCAAGGTGTTTGACGCGCTCGAAGAAGAACTCGAACTCACCCGCGACGACTACAAAAGCCCCATGCCCGAGAGCATGCGCTGGCGCAATTGGGCGGCAGACCCCGAAGGCATCACCGGCGACGACCTGCTGGACTTCGTCAACACCGAGCTGTTCGTCACCCTCAAGAACCTGCCGGCCGACCCGGTGCGCAACCCGCGCGGCTACGTGGTGCGCGGCGTGTTTGAAGACGCCTACAACTACATGAAGAGCGGTCAGCTGCTGCGGCAGGTGATCAACAAGCTCAACGCCATCGACTTCAACCGCCAGAGCGAGCGCCACCAGTTCAACGACCTCTACGAAAAGATCCTGCGCGACCTGCAGAGTGCGGGCAACGCCGGCGAGTTCTACACGCCGCGGGCGGTCACCCAGTTCATGGTGGACATGGTCAACCCGCAGCTGGGCGAGGTGGTCATGGACCCGGCCACCGGCACCGGCGGCTTCCTGGTCTGCGCCATCGAGCACCTGCGCAAGCAGGTCAAGAACGAAACCGACGCGGCCCAGCTGCAGGCCAGCATCCGCGGTGTGGAGAAGAAGCAGTTGCCGCACATGCTGTGCATCACCAACCTCATGCTGCACGGCATCGAAGTGCCCAGCAACATCCGCCACGACAACACCCTGGCCCGCCCGCTGCGCGACTACACCCCGGCCGACCGGGTGGACGTGGTGCTGACCAACCCGCCCTTCGGCGGCATTGAAGAGCCGGGCATCGAACAGGGCTTCCCGGCCGATGTGCGCACCAAGGAAACCGCCGACCTGTTCCTGGTGCTCATCAAGCACCTGCTCAAGGCCAACGGCCGCGCCGCCCTGGTGCTGCCCGACGGCACCCTGTTTGGCGAAGGCGTCAAAACCCGCATCAAGGAACAGCTGCTGACCGAGTGCAAGCTGCACACCATCGTGCGCCTGCCCAACGGCGTGTTCGCGCCCTACACCGGCATCAAGACCAACCTGCTGTTCTTCACCAAGGGCCAGCCCACACAGCACATCTGGTACTACGAACACCCCTACCCCGCGGGCGTGAAGAGCTACAACAAGACCAAGCCCATCCGCATCGAAGAGTTCGACGCCGAAAAAGCCTGGTGGGGCAGCGAGGGCGATGGTTTTGCGGCCCGGGTGGAAAACGAACGCGCCTGGAAGGTCAGCATCGAGCAGATCAAGGCCGCCAACTACAACCTCGACCAGAAGAACCCGCACGCGGCCGAGGTGGTTAGCCACGACCCGGACACGCTGCTGGCCGACTACGCCCGCCTGCAGAGTGAAGCGCAGGCCCTGCG
>CALMYH010000019.1 GCA_937873395.1 uncultured Burkholderiales bacterium | reverse complement strand
CGTCAGGCTCTTACAGCCAGCCAAACCCCCTCGCGCCTCCAGCGCTTGGGGGTTTCGCTTTTTTGGGAGCAGACCGGCAGGCCAGCCGTGGCTGTGGTGCTCGAGCGGTTGGTGCGGGATCAGTGATCCAGGACCTGCTGTCCGTCGAATTTGAGTGCCCCGGCTTGCTCCAGTTCTTTCAGCAGGTCGATGACCCAGGCCCGGAAGGCTTCCGTGTGTGCTTCCTGTCCCGGCGCCTGGCTCGCCAGGTAAGGCGTCTGGCGTGCCCAGGACACCAGTTCGTCCAGGCTGATCCGTTGCCAGGCCAACAATCGAAACTTCAGCAGCACTTTCTGGGCATGCCGCAGATGTCGGGTCGGATCGGCACGAAAGCCGGCCAGACGGCGGCGAGCTCGCTCCAGTGCCCCCCCGATGTCGTTGAACGCGCGGCCGTGGCCGGGTATTACGAGGCACGGTTCGAGGGTCTCGATCAGGTCCAGGGTTTCGGCCACCTCGTCAAAAGCTGAAATGCCTTCAAGCTCCGGAAAGACCACCCCGAAGCCGTTTTCCCACAAGGCATCTGCCGAGATGAGCACCCGGCTCATGGGCTCAAAGAGGACAATGGAGTGGGGATCGTGTCCCTTGGCTCCATGGACCTGCCATCGCCGCCGGCCCAGCAGCAGTTCAGTGCCGGGTTGGGCCAGACCATCGAAGCGAAACGGCTCGCATTCCTGGCCCGTGGGGCCGTAGGTCAGCGCCTGCAGGTCCCATCGGCGCACGGCATCGGCCTGCCCCGGAGGGATCAGGGTGCACACGCCAGGATGCCTCCGCTGCAATTGGGCATTGCCCCCGCAGTGGTCGCTGTGCAAGTGGGTGTTTACCAACAGATCAAGCGGTCGCCCCGCCAGTCCGTGTTCAACCAGGGCGCAGGTCTGCGCGGCGTGTGAGTGGTAGCCGCTGTCGACCAGCGCAGTGCCCCCTGCATCGTCGACAAACAGCACGTTGTTGGAGGAAAGCCAGTCGCGTTGAAAGAGCTGCATGCCCAGCGTCTGGGAGATGCGCTCGAGATCCGTGGACACAGACAGGGCATCGGACATGGCATTCATTGGGGCCGCAAAGCACGACGGAGGATCTTGCCGACGTTGGTCTTTGGCAGCTCATCGCGGAACTCGATGTATTTGGGACGCTTGTATCCCGTCAGGTTGTCATGGCAGTAGCGGGCGACGTCTTCCTCCCGAAGGCTGGGATCGGAGCGAACCACAAACAACTTGACGGCTTCGCCCTGCCGCTCGTCCGGCACACCGACCGCCGCGCATTCCAGCACGCCGGGGCACAGGGAAACCACGTTCTCCAGTTCGGTGGGAAACACGTTGAAGCCGGACACCAGGATCATGTCCTTCTTGCGATCCACGATGCGCGTGTGTCCGCTCGGGTCCATGACCCCCACATCGCCTGTTCGCATGAAGCCATCGGGGGTGAACGCGCGGGCGGTCTCTTCGGGCTGGTTGTGATAGCCCCGCATCACGTTCGGACCACGAATGCAGATCTCCCCCCGTTCGCCCAGCGGAAGGCTGATCCCCTCCTCGTCCTTGATGGCGATATCGATGCCGGGCAGTGGCAGGCCGATCGTCCCGCTGAAGGATGTGCTGTCCAGCGGATTGTTGGTGCCCATGGCGCAGGTTTCACTCATGCCCCAGCCTTCGACCATCGCGCAACCGGTGACGGCCTGCCACTGGCGTGCCGTGCCCTCGGAGGCCGCCATGCCGCCGGCCTGGGACACCAGCAGCTGGCGGCAGTCCACCTGACGAAAGCGCGGGTCGTTCAGCAGCGCATTGAACAGCGTGTTCACCGCTGGAAGAATATGAAAGGGGCGCCTCTTGAGCACCTCGATGAAGGCCGGAATATCCTTCGGATTGGGAATCAGAGTCAGCTTCGCGCCCCACCGGATGGACACCAGGCTGAGGCTGAGGGCGAAGATGTGGTAAAGGGGCAGAGCAGCGATGCCGTTGACGCGTCTGAGGTCCCCCACCCTGCGCAGCACAGGTGAGAACCAGGCGTCGGCCTGCAGCACGGCAGCCACCACATTGCGATGGGTGAGGACAGCGCCCTTGGACAGACCTGTGGTGCCGCCGGTGTATTGCAGGAAGGCCACGCTGTCACCATCAATGGCAACCGGCCTGAGCTTGAGCGATTCGCCGCTGTTGAGGGCCTGGGGAAACCGGACCACGGTTCGTGAACCCACGGGCCCGGACAGGGGCAGCTGGAAGGCAGGCACCCGCTTGGCCAGATGCCGCAATGCAAAATTGATCCAGCGGCCATACCAGAAGCCAAGCATGTCACCGACACTGGCCAGCACCACCGTTTTCACCGGGGTCCGGTCGATCACCTTCTCGAGGATGTGCGCGAAGTTCTCCAGCACCACGATGGCCTCAACCCCGGCGTCCTGCAGCTGGTGTTCAAGCTCGCGTTCGGTGTAGAGCGGGTTGACGTTCACCACCGTGTAGCCGGCCCGAAGGACACCGGCCGTGCTGACCAGGAACTGGGGCACGTTGGGTAGCATCACGGCCACGCGTGCGCCGGGGGCGTGCCCCTGGTGCTGCAGCCAGGCTCCCAGCGCCATGCTGTGACGGTCCAGTTCACCATAGCTCATCCAGCGTTCCATGCACACGGTGGCGGGCTCGTTCCGATGCTGCCGGAAGGCCTCCTCCAGCAGGGCGGTCAGAGACGGATACCGGTCAGGATCGACGTTGTGGGGAACGCCGGGAGGATAGTGGTCGAGCCAGGGGCGGGTCATGGGAGCTGCGGCAGTGGTCGGACGATGAGCCATTTTGGCGCGCCCGGTGGCCCGCCGGCTCAGGGCCAGCCCTAGGTCGGTGTCACGCAAAGCTCAGTCGGCCCGGTCGCCTGCCGTCAGGACCTGGGCGAGCATTTCGCAGGTCGGGCCTTCCGGGTCCAGATAGAGGCGGCGCAGCCAGGCCCCTTCGCGGCTCTCGATCTGCTCCAGGAAGAAGGAGGCGTTGTCCAGCCCGGCAAACGCGTCAAAACCTTGCTCGAGAAAGTGCTGCAGAGCGCCCAGTCCGGCCAGCTCGGCAGGACGGCGCATCATGCGCAGGGCGATTCGCAAGGATTTGCGGCGGGTCAGACGATCCAGCTCGTCGCCCAGATGTCGAACGACCGACAACTGCCGTGCGCGTCCCTGCTCTTCGCCGGTTGAACGCCACGCGTGCAGGTAGCGTCTGGCTTCACTCCACCCCCGTGGAAGACCGCACCAGTGGGTGGCCATGGTCAGGTCAAGCGACTCGGTCAGCGCGTGCAGCTCGGCAAGATCGCAGGCGAGGCGGACGATCTCCTCTGGGAACAGGCGCTCAATGGCTCCGGCAATCTTGCCGAACTGCCTATCCCGCTCGCTGAAATCCCGTTCGCTGTAGAGCTCTTCGAGAAAAAACCGGGCTGCCGGCGCGCGTCCTGGGTTTCGCAGCATGTCCTGATAGGTGCCGCGAAACCGGCGCCCTTGCAGGCGTTTGATGTCCTGTACCGATCCGACCAGGTTCTGCCTGCGGGCTTGCTCACGAAGATCATCGACGCGTTCAAGCAGGCGCCGGATGTGCTCGGCGGAAACGGGCGGAGAAGACATGCGGGTGCAAAGGGGTCTGGAGCGAAACGGAAAAGCTGGATGCCCCGGAAAGCGAGGGGCTGGGGGCCGACCCGTCCCGTCGAGAAGCGATTTGCGAAGCATAGCGCTGACAAGACGGCTTCACCGGACTTGTGGAAATGCGCACTTCTGAACGATAATTGACGTTTACGTAAACGTCAAATTGCGTGCGCACATCAACCAGCATGACGCCATCGAAAAGGACCCCGGACGAGCTGAGGCAGCGGGTACAGGCCAGCCTGGACCGGCAGGGCATGATGCAGCAGTTGGATGTCCGCCTGCTGGAGGTCGCATCGGGGATGGTCACTTTGGCCATGCCCTATTCGGAGCGCGTGACCCAGCAGCAGGGCGGATTTCATGGCGGCGCCATGGGCGCGCTCGCCGACATCGCTGGCGGTTATGCCGCCCTGACCGTGGCGCCGGAGGGCATGGAGGTGACCACGGTGGAATACAAGATCAATTTTCTCGCGGCCTTCCAGGGCGGAGAGCTTCAGGCGACCGGTCGGGTTGTCAAAGCGGGCAAGCGCATCATCGTCACCACCGCCGAGGTGGTGCACGTGGCGGCCGATGGCCTTCGCTCCGACTGCGCCGTGATGCAGCAAACCCTGGTGCCTGTGCCCAAGACCTACTGAATACCATAGACCCGACCCAAGGAGACATGACATGACCAATCTGCCCGGCCTCAACTTCCAGCTCGGTGAGGACATCGACGCCCTGCGCGACGCGGTGCGCGACTTTGCGCAGGCCGAGATCGCCCCGCGCGCGGCCGAGATCGACCGCAGCGACCAGTTCCCCATGGACTGCTGGCGCAAGATGGGTGAGCTGGGCGTGCTGGGCATCACCGTGCCCGAGCAGTACGGGGGTGCCAACATGGGCTATCTGGCGCACATGGTGGCCATGGAAGAGATCAGCCGCGCCAGTGCCTCGGTCGGCCTGAGCTACGGTGCGCACAGCAACCTGTGCGTGAATCAGATCAACCGCAATGGCAACGAGACGCAGAAGACCAAGTACCTGCCCAAGCTGATCAGCGGCGAACACGTGGGTGCGCTGGCCATGAGCGAGCCGGGCGCGGGGTCCGACGTGATCAGCATGAAGCTCAAGGCCGAGGACAAGGGCGGCTACTACCTGCTCAACGGCAGCAAGATGTGGATCACAAACGGCCCGGATGCCGACACGCTGGTGGTCTACGCCAAGACCGAGCCCGAGATGGGCGCGCGCGGCGTGACAGCCTTCCTGATCGAGAAGGGCATGAAGGGATTCTCCATCGCGCAGAAGCTCGACAAGCTGGGCATGCGAGGCAGCCACACCGGCGAACTGGTGTTCCAGGACGTGGAGGTTCCGGCTGAGAACATCCTGGGCGGCCTGAACAACGGCGCCAAGGTGCTGATGAGCGGGCTCGACTACGAGCGTGCGGTGCTCACCGGTGGGCCGCTGGGCATCATGCAGGCGGTCATGGACAACGTGATTCCGTACATCCACGACCGCAAGCAGTTCGGCCAGAGCATCGGCGAGTTCCAGCTGATCCAGGGCAAGGTGGCGGACATGTACACCGTGCTGCAGGCCGCGCGCAGCTTTGCCTACACCGTGGCCAAGAACCTCGACCTGCTGGGCACCGACCACGTGCGCCAGGTGCGCAAGGACTGCGCCTCGGTGATTCTGTGGACCGCCGAGAAGGCCACCTGGATGGCCGGCGAGGGCGTGCAGATCTACGGCGGCAACGGCTACATCAACGAGTACCCGCTGGGCCGCCTGTGGCGCGATGCCAAGCTGTACGAGATCGGCGCCGGTACCAGTGAAATCCGTCGCATGCTGATCGGACGGGAGCTGTTCGCGGAGACCATGTGATGCCGCTGCGCGATCTGCTGACCGGGCGATCGCGCGGCTAAGCCTGGTCAGGCATAGCTTCCGTATCATTGGCGAACACGCCCCACCCTCGGCCCGCCATGTTTCCCCAGCGACTCGATTCCACCGTGGCTTACGACATCGCCAAGGCGATGATGGACGGGTTCAACCGGCACTACCGCCTGTTCCGCACTGAATCCGCTCGCGCCAAGCACCGCTTCGAGACGCGCGACTGGCGCGCCCAGCAGCGCGCACAACGCGAACGCATCGAGTTCTACGACCTGCGCGTGCAGGAGTGTGTGCGCCGCCTGGTCAAGGAGTTCGAAGCCGACGAACAGCCGATGGAGGTCTGGGAGCAGGTCAAGCTGCTCTACATCGGGTTGCTGGTGAATCACCACCAGCCCGAACTGGCCGAGACCTTCTTCAACTCGGTCACCACCAAGATCCTCAAGCGGGCCTACTTCCAGAACGATTTCATCTTTGTGCGGCCGGCGGTCTCGACCGAATACATCGAGAACGAGGAGCCCAAGGCCCTGCCGACCTACCGCTGCTACTACCCGACGCAGGACAGCATGCTGGCCGAGGTGCGGCGGCTGATCGAGGATTTCGATCTGCGCGTGCCCTATGAAGACCTGAGCCGGGACGCTGCGCTGGTGCTGGCGGCCATGAAGCAGCGGTTCGACCATGTCAAGCTGCGCGCGAATTTCCAGATTCAGGCGCTGTCTGGCCTCTTCTACCGCAACAAGGGCGCCTATGTGGTGGGCAAGATCATCAACGGCTTCCAGGAGGTGCCGTTTGCCCTGCCGATCCTGCACAACGAAAAGGGCCAGCTGGTCATCGACGCGGCGCTGTTCGGCGAGGACGACCTGCTGATCCTGTTCAGTTTTGCGCGCGCCTATTTCATGGTCGACATGGAAGTGCCCAGCGCCTACGTGCAGTTCCTGCGCAGCCTGATGCCGCGCAAGCCGCGCGCCGAGTTCTACAACGCGCTGGGGCTGGCCAAGCAGGGCAAGACGCTGTTCTATCGCGACTTTCTGTTCCACATGCGGCACAGCACGGACCAGTTCCGCATCGCGCCGGGCATCAAGGGCATGGTCATGCTGGTGTTCGACCTGCCGAGCTTTCCCTTCGTGTTCAAGCTCATCAAGGACTATTACCCGCCGCAGAAGGACACCACGCGGGAGCAGATCCGCAACAAGTACCTGCTGGTCAAACAGCACGACCGGGTGGGCCGGATGGCCGACACGCTGGAGTTCTCGGAGGTCGGGTTTCCGCGCGACCGCTTCACCGACGAACTCATCGCCGAGATCCAGAAGTTTGCACCCAGCCAGCTGGAGATATCGGACCGCAACGGCGACGGCAACATCGAGGTGGTGCTCAAGCACGTCTACATCGAGCGGCGCATGATCCCGCTCAATATCTACCTGCAGGAGGTTTTCGATACCTTGCAGTCGGGGGCGGCCGACGAGATGGCCCGCCAGCGCGCGCGCGAACAGCTTCGGCATGTGGTGGTCGAGTACGGCAATGCCATCAAGGATCTGGTGGCGGCCAACATCTTCCCCGGGGACATGCTGTGGAAGAACTTCGGCATCACCCGCCATGGCAAGGTGGTGTTCTACGACTACGACGAGATCGAGTACATCACCGACTGCAATTTCCGCCGCGTGCCCGCACCGCGCAACGAGGAGGACGAGATGTCGGGCGAGGTCTGGTACTCGGTGGCGAAGAACGACGTCTTTCCCGAAACCTTCGGCCCTTTCCTGCTGGGCAACCCGTTGGTGCGTGAGGAGTTCATGAAGCACCACGCAGACCTGCTGGAACCGGCGTTCTGGCAGGCGCACAAGGAGCGTATCGCCTCGGGCCATGTGCACGACGTCTTCCCCTACGAGCGGGACCGGCGTTTTCTTGTGCAGGCCGACAAGGAGCTGCTGGATTGACATGACCCCCACGCTCCGCCGCTTCACGGGTCGCTGCCCCCCAAGGGGGCGCGATTCAAGCTTGGGGCGGCCCGGCGCTTGAATCCTTTTTCCTTTTATCTGTAACCGGAGACCTGAACATGAGCCAGAACACCGATCCCGTTGTCATCGTTGGTGCTGCACGCACCCCCATGGGTTCGTTCCAGAGCGACTTTGCCAGCCTGTCCGCCCATGACCTGGGCGGTGTCGCCATCCGGGCCGCTGTCGAGCGCGCCGGCGTGAAGCCCGAGCTGGTGGACGAGGTGCTGTTCGGCAACTGCCTGATGGCCGGCCAGGGCCAGGCGCCTGCGCGCCAGGCGGCGCTCAAGGGCGGCCTGCCGCTGTCGGCCGGCGCGGTGACGCTGTCCAAGATGTGCGGCTCGGGCATGAAGGCCACCATGCTGGCGCACGACATGCTGCTGGCGGGTAGCGCCACCGTGATGGTGGCGGGCGGCATGGAGAGCATGACCAATGCGCCCTACCTGATGCTCAAGGGCCGCGGCGGCTATCGCATGGGCCACGACCGCATCTTCGACCACATGATGCTCGACGGACTGGAAGACGCCTACGAACCGGGCCGCAGCATGGGCACTTTCGGTGAAGACTGCGCCGCCAAATACGCCTTCACACGTGAACAGCAGGACGCGTTCGCCATCGCCTCGGTGACACGCGCCAAGGCTGCGACCGAGAGTGGCGCCTTTGCTCAGGAGATTGCGTCGGTGACGGTCAAGGACCGCAGCGGCGAACGCGTGGTCTCGGTGGACGAAGGCCCGGGCAAGGTCAAGCTGGACAAGATCACCAGCCTCAAGCCCGCGTTCAAGAAGGACGGCACCATCACCGCCGCCTCGTCTTCGTCGATCAACGACGGCGCCGCCGCGCTGGTGCTGATGCGCCAGTCGACCGCGCAGGCCCAGGGCCTCAAGCCCTTGGCGCGCATCGTGGCCCATGCCACCCATGCGCAGGAGCCCAACTGGTTCGCCACCGCCCCCGTCGGTGCGACGCAGAAGCTGCTGGCCAAAACCGGCTGGGCGGTCGGTGATGTGGACCTGTGGGAAATCAACGAGGCCTTCGCCGTCGTGCCCATGGCGCTGATGACCGAGCTGTCCATCCCGCACGAGAAGGTCAACGTCAACGGTGGCGCCTGTGCGCTGGGCCACCCCATCGGCGCGAGCGGTGCGCGCATCCTGGTCACGCTGCTGCACGCGCTGCAGGCGCGTGGCGGCAAAAAGGGTGTGGCCACTCTGTGCATCGGCGGCGGCGAAGCCACGGCCATGGCCGTGGAAATGCTCTGACCACCAAAGGCCAGCCCGCCTCCCCATTCACCGATTCCGAACCACCATGCTGCTGACCCAAGACCAACTCATGATCCGCGACGCGGTGCGCGCGTTTGCCCAGGAGCAACTCTGGCCCCATGCCGCGCGCTGGGACAAGGAGCACCACTTCCCGACCGATGTGCACCGCGGCCTGGCCGAACTGGGCTGCTACGGTATCTGTGTGCCCGAGTCGCTGGGTGGAGCGGGCCTGGACTACGCCACCCTGGCGGTGGTGCTGGAGGAGATTGCGGCCGGTGATGGCGGCACCAGCACCGCCATCAGCGTGACCAACTGCCCGGTCAACGCCATCCTGATGCGCTACGGCAACGCGCAACAGCAGGAGCAATGGCTGCGGCCGCTGGCGGCCGGCCGGATGCTGGGGGCTTTCTGCCTGACCGAACCCCATGTGGGTTCCGATGCCTCGGCCCTGCGCACCACCGCCACCCGCGACGGCGACAGCTATGTGATCAACGGCGTCAAGCAGTTCATCACCAGCGGCAAGCACGGGCAGCTGGCGATCGTGATTGCGGTGACCGACAAGGGCGCGGGCAAAAAGGGCATGAGCGCCTTCATCGTGCCGACCGACACCCCGGGTTATGTGGTGGCGCGGCTGGAGGACAAGGTCGGGCAGCATTCGAGCGACACGGCGCAGATCAACTTCGAGAACTGCCGCATCCCGGCCGAGAACCTGATCGGCGCCGAGGGGGAGGGCTACAAGATCGCGCTGTCGGCGCTGGAGGGCGGCCGCATCGGCATCGCGGCGCAGAGCATCGGCATGGCGCGCAGCGCTTTTGAGTGTGCGGTCACTTACGCCAAACAGCGTGAAAGTTTTGGTCAGCCCATCTTCAACCACCAGGCGGTCGGCTTCAAGCTGGCGGAAATGGCGACGCAGATCGAGGCCGCCCGGGCGCTGGTCATGCATGCCGCAGCGCTGCGCGATGCCGGCCAGCCCTGCCTGAAAGAGGCGGCCATGGCCAAGCTGTTTGCCAGCGAAATGGCCGAGCGGGTCTGCAGCGATGCCATCCAGGTGCACGGGGGTTATGGCTACGTGAGCGACTTTCCGGTCGAACGCATCTGGCGTGACGTGCGGGTCTGCCAGATCTACGAGGGCACGTCGGACGTGCAGAAGATCCTGATCCAGCGCGCCCTCTGAGGCACCTGAAACCGCCTTTTGGTCCAGGCGCGACGCCTGGGCCTGTCGGGAGCATAATCGGCCCCATGAAGCTCGAGACATTGCCCTTGTCGGGGCTTGACAGGCGTGGCTGGGTGTTGCGTGGCCTGACACTGACCGCAGCGACGGGCACGCTGGTGTCTGCTCCCTGGGTGCATGCACTCGGTCTGACGGCCGATGATGCGACAGCCGGGGTGCGCACCGCCCTGGAACGGGGGGCGTCCGTGGCCATCGACCTGCTCGGGCGGCCCGACGGATTCCTGGGCAATCCCAAGGTGAGGATTCCCCTGCCGGGGCAATTGCAGGACATTGGGCAATTGATGCGCAACCTGGGCCAGGGTCGGCGGGTGGAAGAGTTGGAGACCGCCATGAACCGGGCCGCCGAAATGGCCATTCCGATGGGGCGCGACATCCTGATGGCCGCAGTTCGCTCCATGACCATTGCCGACGCCAGGGGCATTCTGACGGGCGGTGACACCTCCGTCACCGACTTTTTTGCCGGTCGCACCCGCACCCCCTTGACCGAACGGTTTCTGCCCCTGGTCACCCAGGCGACCGAGCGGGTGGAGTTGGCCCAGAAGTACAACGCCGTGGCCGGGCGGGCCAGCCGCCTGGGACTGGTCAAGCCCGAACAGGCCAACATGCAGCAGTATGTGACCGGCAAGGCACTGGACGGCCTCTACCTGGTCATCGGAGAGGAAGAGCGCAAGATCCGGCGCGACCCTGTGGGCACGGGCAGCCAGATCCTCCAGAGGGTGTTTGGCGCGCTTCGGTAAGTCATGAACATCATCATTCTGGGTGCGGGCCGCGTGGGCGAGAGCGTGGCCGAGAGTCTGGTCTCGGAGCAGAACGACATCACCGTGATCGACCACGATCCGGCACGCCTTCGGCTGCTGGAGGAACGCCTGGACTTGCGCGGGGTGGTCGGCAACGGCATCCAGCCTTCGGTGCTTCGCGAGGCCGGGGCCCAGGACGCCGACATGGTGATCGCCTGTGCTGCCGCCGACGAATCGAACCTGGTGGTCTGCAAGGTGGCACACGATGTGTTCAATGTGCCGACCACCATCGCCCGGCTGCGGTCCCCCGAGTTCGTCACCGGTGACGAGCTGCTGGGCAAGAACGGCTTTGCGGTCGACCACGTGATCTGCCCGGAAGAGTCGGTGATGCGCTACATCCACCAGCTCATCAGCTACCCCGAGGCGCTGCAGGTGGTGGAGTTCTCGCAGAAGCGGGCCTGCCTGATCGTGGTGCGTGCATCGGCGGGCGGCGCGCTGGTCGGTCGCACCATCGGCGAGTTCAGGGACCGCCTGCCCCATGCGGAGATGCGCGTGGTGGCCCTGTACCGGCTGGACACCGAAATGGAAACCACGGCCGAGACGCGCATCCTGCCGGGCGACGAGGTGTTCGTGCTGGCCGATGTGCGCAAGATCCGGCTGGTGCTGGCGGCCATCCACAACATCGACAAGCCGGTGCAGCGGGTGATGATCGCCGGCGGTGGCAAGGTGGGCCTGCGGCTGGCGCGCTCGCTGATCGGGCAATGCGAAGTCAAGATCATCGAGCGCGATCGCAAGCGCTGCGAATATCTGGCCAGCCAGCTGCCGTCGAGCATCCTGGTGCTGCAGGGCGACGGCGCCGACGAAGACCTGCTGCACGAAGAGAATGTCGGTGACATGGATCTGTTCCTGTCTCTGACCAGCGACGACGAGGACAACATCATGTCGGCCATGCTGGCCAAGCGCATGGGCGCGCGCCGCGTCATGTCGCTGATCAACCGGCGCGCCTACGCCGACATGATGGAAGGCAGCACCATCGACATTGCCATCTCGCCGGCCCAGACAGTGATCGGCGAGTTGCTGGCCCACCTGCGCCGTGGCGATGTGGCGGCGGTGCACAGCCTGCGCCGGGGCGCTGCCGAGGCGCTGGAGGGGATTGCACGCGGCGATGTGACGACGTCCAAGCTGGTGGGGCGAAGGATCGAGGAAATCAAGCTGCCCAAGGGGGCGCGCATCGGCGCCATTGTTCGGGGGGAGGGTGCCAAGGGCGAGGTCTTGATGCCGCACCACGATCTGGTGATCGAAACCGACGATCACATCATCGTCTTCATTCCGAACAAGCGCATGGTGCGCGAGGTCGAGAAGCTGTTCCAGGTCGGCGCCACCTTCTTTGGCTGAATTCCCATGTCCGGCCTGTATCCTGCGCTGAACGTCTACGCGCGTGTGCTGTTTGCGTTCTCTTTTGCCTTTCTGGTGCCGTTGGCCTGGGCGCTGGGTGAAGACCTTGACGACTCGATGCAGATCTGGGGCGGGTCGTTTGCCCTGGGCCTGACCACGGCCGGCCTGATCTGGCTGCTCACACGAAGCCACCGGCGCGAGCTGATGCCCAAGGATGGCTTCCTCCTGGTCAACATGGTCTGGCTGATGCTGCCGGCCCATTCGGCGGTGCCGCTGATGTTCACCGTGCCCGACATCAGCTGGAGCCAGGCCTACTTTGAGTCCATGAGCGGCCTGACCGCCACCGGGGCGACCGCACTGTCCGGCCTGGACGACCTGCCGGTGTCGGTCAACATCTGGCGCTGTTTCCTGCAGTTGATCGGTGGCCTGGGCATCATGCTGCTGGTGGTGGCGGTGCTGCCGATGCTGGGCCTGGGCGGCATGCAGCTGTACAAGGCGGAGACGCCCGGCCCGATGAAGGACACCAAGTTCACGCCGCGCATCGCCGAAACCGCCCGGGGCCTGTGGGGGGTCTACTTTCTGTTCTCCGGTGCCTGTCTGCTGGGCTACCGCTGGGCCGGCATGAGCTGGGCCGATGCCTTCATGCACATGTGCACCACCATGGGCCTGGGCGGGTTCTCGTCCCACGATGCCAGCCTGGGGTACTTCAATTCGCCGCAGGTCGAGTACGTGGCCATCGTCTTCATGGCCTTGTCGGGCATCAGCTTCCTGCGCTATTTTGTGGTGCTGCGCAGCCGCTCGCTGCGGCCGATCACGGGGGACCGGGAAATCCGAACCTATGTGGCCGTGCTGGCCGTGGCCATCGTGCTGCTGGCGTTGCTGTTGGCGGCGCACGGCACCTATGCCGAGTTTCCCGAAGCCCTGCGGCTGAGCGCCTTCCATGTGCTGTCGCTGGCCACCACCACCGGTTATGCCACCACCGACTATGCACAGTGGCCCATCTTTGCGCCGGTGCTCCTGATGTTTCTGGGCACCTTCGTCTCCTGTGCCGGATCGACGGGAGGGGGCATCAAGATGGTTCGCATGATTCTGCTGATCAAGCAGGCCCGCCGGGAACTGGTACGCATCATCCATCCGCGCGTGGTCAACCCGGTGACCTTGGGTGGTCAGGTGGTGCCCATGCCCGTGATGACAGCGGTGCTGGGCTTCATGCTGATCTACGGGGCGGCGACCATGGCGCTGACCATGCTGCTGCTGTTCACCGGGCTCGATATCGTGACCTCCTTTTCGGCGGTGGTGGCCACGGTGAACAACATCGGTCCGGGCCTGGGTGAGGTCGGGCCAGCCAGCAACTACGGCGTGCTCGGTGACCTGCGCCTGAACATCCTGAGCTTTGCCATGCTGCTGGGGCGGCTGGAGCTGCTGACTTTCCTGGTGCTGTTCACGGGGGCGTTCTGGAGGAAGTAGGGAGCACCCCCCTGCGCCGCTGCCGCGGCTTCCCCCCTCCGTGGCGCGCCTGCGGCGCTTCGAGGGGGGACGCACCCTGTGGCCCGGCCTAGCCGGTTCCACGGGCGCCTGCGACAGGGAGTCGGCTGGTTGAAGGCCGGATAACATCACTGCAGTTCAATGTTGGAGACACACCATGCCCATCACCAAAGGATTTCGTGCGCTGGTCGACGAGGCCAGTGCGGTCATCACCACGTACACCGTCGAGCAGGTGCGCCAGCGCCTGGAGAAGGATCCTGGCCTGCAGGTGGTCGACATCCGGGATCCGCGCGAGCTGGAGCGTGAGGGCACGGTGCCGGGGGCCATGCACGCGCCGCGCGGCATGCTGGAGTTCTGGGTCGACCCGGACTCGCCCTATTACAAGCCAGCCTTCGGACACGAAGACAAGGAATACGTGCTGTTCTGTGGCGCCGGCTGGCGCAGTGCGCTGGCCACCAAGGCCCTGCACGACATGGGCATGCGCAACGTGGCCCACATCGACGGCGGTTTTGCGGCCTGGGTGAAGGCCGAGGCCCCGGTCGAAAGCTATGAGGCCCACCGAGCGCGCAGCGCGGCCCGCAAGAGCGGATGAGCGCGGCCAAGGACTGCCCCTGCGGTCGGCGTGATGCGAAGGGGCGGCCGCTGGCCTATGCAGCCTGCTGTGGACGCTTGCTGGATGAGGGCCTGCCCGCGCCCGATGCCGAGCACCTGATGCGCTCGCGCTACAGCGCCTTTGTGCTGGGGCGGGCGGATTACCTGCTGGCCAGCTGGCACATCTCCACCCGCCCGGCCAGCCTGGGTCTGGAGCCGGACATCAAGTGGCTGGGATTGGAGGTGCGCGAGCACCGGCCCAACGATGCCGGCCATGCCGAGGTCGAGTTTGTGGCGCGTTCGCGTGTGGCTGGGCGCGGGCAGCGGCTGCACGAACGCAGCCGCTTCGTGCGCGAAGGCGGGCGCTGGTTCTATGTGGATGGGGACATGCAGTGAGCGTGCGATTTGACGCCGTTTTGTTCGATTGCGATGGCGTGCTGGTCGACAGCGAGCCCATCACCAATGGCGTGCTGCGCCAGATGCTGAACGAGGCAGGCTGGGCGCTGAGCCAGGCCGAATGTGAACGCATCTTCATCGGCAAGGCGGTGCGCGACGAACGCGCACGCATCGAGGCCGAAACGGGCCGGCCGCTGACCGAAGAGTGGATGCGCGCCTTCTACGCCCGACGCGACGAGCGCCTGCGGGCCGAACTCAGGGTCATGGACGGCGCGCTGGAGGCCGTGCGCGCGGCGCACCGCCACACGTCGGGCCGCATCGCCTGTGCCTCGGGGGCCGACAAGGCCAAGGTGGTCATGCAGATCGAGATGGCTGGCATGCGTCCGTACTTCGAGGACCGCATCTTCAGCGGTCACGACCAGCCACGTTCCAAGCCACATCCGGACGTCTACCTGGCTGCGGCTGCTCACGTCAGGACCGATCCGGCGCGTTGTCTGGTCATTGAAGACACGGCCACCGGCGTGCGGGCCGGGCTGTCTGCCGGGGCCACGGTCTGGGGCTACTGCCCAGCCGGGCATGGACGGGCGTTCGAAGGTCTGGCAGTGGAGCGGGTGTTCCGGCACATGGATGAGCTGGCGCTTGCATTGGGTCGGAGGTGATGGCAGGCCGGGGTGGTCGCCGGGTCAGGATCGCTCCCGCCATTCCCCCGGTGTCTTCCCCGTCCAGCCCTTGAACGCCCGGATGAAGCTTTTTTCGTTCTGAAAACCCGAGGCTTCGGCCACCTGCTTGACGGGCCGCGAGCTGCGCTGCAGCAGGGCCATGGCGAGTTCGCGTCGAACGCTGTCCTTGAGCGCCTGCAGGGTGGTGCCTTCGTCGCGCAGCTGGCGGTGCAGGGTGCGGGTGGAGGTGTTGAGGGTGGCGGCCAGATCCTGCGCGTTGTGGGCCTGCTGGGGCTGGGCCAGCAGAACCTGGCGCACGCGTTGCATCAGCAGCCGGTCCCGGCGGTAGGGGCGCACCTGGATGGCCAGTGCGCGGGACAACATCTGGTTCATGGCGGCTTCGTCGCGCTTGAGCGGCAGATCCAGGTAGCGGGCGTCGAAGCGCAGCGCGGTTTCGGCCGCGTCGAAGCTGGCCGGGCCGTCGAACAGCAGCGGGTACACGTCGGCGTGCGGCGGCGCCGCAAACGCAAAGGAGGCGCCCAGCAGCGGCATGCGCGAGTCGACCAGCCAGCAGGCCAGGCCGTGGATGTTGCGCAGCACCGAGACGCAGCAGAACTCGCGCAGGCGGCCGTCGCCGCCGGGCGGGCGGTACTCGGTGAGCACGATGCGGCAGGTGCCGTCCGCGGTGTCGACCCCGAGGGTGATGTCCCGGGTGAGCAGCCCGTGGTGGCGGCACCACCGGCGCAGGGCCACACCCAGCGTGGGCGACGACAGCGAGGCGCGCGCCAGCATGCCGTAGCTGCCCCAGGGCAGGGGCCGTTCGAACCAGCCCAGCGCCTCGTCGTCCAGTGCCCTCATGGCCAGACCGGAAAAAACCTCCATTTGAAGTGCGTTGATGCGGGCTTCAGACCGGTCCAGGTCGGATGGCGCAATCTGTGCCTGCCTGAGCAGGGGCTCTGGTGCCTGCCCCTGGCGCTCCAACGCCAGGCACATGGCACGCACGAAGGCGATGGGCGTGACTGCGCGAGGCGCGCGTGGACCGGCAGTGTCGACCTGGGGCTGGAGCGGAGGGTTCACGTTCGGCATGCTGCCATGGTGTGGCACGATTTGCAACCAGCGTGGCGTGCAATGGATGGCCGAACGGCCTATGCTGTCGGTTGAGCGCCCGTGCCGGTACAAGGGGCGCGACGACAAGGAGACAAGCCATGCCTGCCCCGCCGACCACCAGCCACGCCCGCGGTGCCGTCGACGTGCCCCTGATCGAACAGACCATTGGTGCGTTTTTTGACGACATGGTGGCGCGCCAGCCCGAACACGAAGCCCTGGTCAGCGTGCACCAGGGGCGCCGCTACAGCTACCGGGCCCTGCGCGACGAGGCGCGCCGGCTGGCCAGCGCCCTGCTGGGCATGGGGCTGCAGCGCGGTGACCGGGTCGGCATCTGGTCGCACAACAACGCCGAGTGGGTGCTGATGCAGCTGGCCACGGCCCAGGTAGGTCTGGTGCTGGTGAACATCAACCCGGCCTACCGCACGGCCGAGGTCGAGTACGCGCTGAACAAGGTGGGCTGCCGCCTGCTGGTCAGCATGACGCAATTCAAGACCAGCGACTACCTGGGCATGCTGCGCGAGCTGGCGCCCGAGTGGGCCGGTGGCCGGTCGGGTGCCTTGTCGGCCGCGCGTCTGCCGCAGCTGCAGACGGTGGTCTGGATCGACGAGGCCGGGCAGGGCGACGATCAGCCGGGGCTGATGCGCTTCTCGGAGCTGCTGGCGCGGGGCCGTGCCGACGATGCGCAGGTGGACGCGGTGGCGGCCACGCTGGATGCCAACGACCCCATCAATATCCAGTTCACCAGCGGCACGACGGGCTTCCCCAAGGGGGCGACCCTGACCCACCGCAACATCCTGAACAACGGCTTCTTCATCGGCGAGTGCATGAAGCTCACACCGGCCGATCGCCTGTGCATCCCGGTGCCCTTGTACCACTGCTTCGGCATGGTGCTGGGCAACCTGGCCTGTTTCACCCACGGCAGCACGGTGGTGTATCCGAACGACGCCTTCGAGCCCCTGTCGGTGCTGCAGACGGTGCAGGCTGAAAAATGCACCGGTCTGCACGGCGTGCCCACCATGTTCATTGCCGAGCTGGACCACCCGCGCTTCAAGGAGTTCGACCTGTCGACGCTGCGCACCGGCATCATGGCCGGCTCGCCCTGTCCGGTGGAGGTGATGAAGCGCGTGCAGGCCGACATGCACATGGGCGAGGTCACCATTGCCTACGGCATGACCGAGACCAGCCCGGTGAGCTGCCAGAGCAGCACCGACACGCCGCTGGACAAAAGGGTGTCCACTGTGGGCACGGTGCAGCCCCACCTGGAGGTCAAGATCATCGACCCCGACAGTGGCAAGACGGTGGCGCCGGGCCAGTCGGGCGAGCTGTGCACGCGCGGCTACTCGGTGATGCACGGCTACTGGGGCGACGAGGCCAAGACGAAGGAAGCCATCGATGCCGAAGGCTGGATGCACACCGGTGACCTGGCCACCATGGATGCCGAGGGCTATGTCAACATTGTCGGCCGCATCAAGGACATGGTGATCCGGGGCGGCGAGAACATTTACCCGCGCGAAATCGAGGAATTCCTCTACCGCCTGCCCCAGGTGCAGGACGTGCAGGTGGTCGGTGTGCCCGATGCGAAGTACGGCGAGGAGCTGTGCGCCTGGGTCATCGTCAAGTCGGGACAGAGCCTGGACGAGGAGGCCGTGCGCGCCTTCTGCAAGGGCCAGATCGCCCACTACAAGGTGCCGCG
>CALMYH010000018.1 GCA_937873395.1 uncultured Burkholderiales bacterium | reverse complement strand
GCCAGCCCGCCGCGCGAGGTCTCCTTGTACTTGGTCTTCATGTCGGCCCCGGTCTCGCGCATGGTCTTGATGACCTTGTCCAGGCTGACGTGGTGCGTGCCGTCGCCCCGCAGCGCCATGCGCGCGGCGTTGATGGCCTTGACCGAGGCGATCGCGTTGCGCTCGATGCAGGGAATCTGCACCAGCCCACCCACCGGGTCGCAGGTCAGGCCCAGGTGGTGTTCCATGCCGATCTCGGCCGCGTTCTCGACCTGCTCGGGGGTGCCGCCCAGCACGGCGCACAGCGCCCCGGCCGCCATCGAGCAGGCCACGCCGACCTCGCCCTGGCATCCCACCTCGGCGCCGCTGATGCTGGCGTTCTCCTTGTACAGGATGCCGATGGCGGCGGCGGTGAGCAGGAAGTCGACCACGCCCTCGTCGCTGGAACCGGGCACGAAGCGGCGGTAGTAGTGCAGCACCGCCGGGATGATGCCGGCAGCGCCGTTGGTGGGCGCCGTCACCACGCGACCGCCGGCCGCGTTTTCCTCGTTGACCGCCAGCGCATACAGGTTGACCCAGTCCAGCACGGCCAGCGGATCGGTCAGGGCCTTTTCCGGGTGGCCCGTCAGGTCGCGGTACAGGCCGGGCGCACGGCGCCGCACCCTGAAGCCCCCCGGCAGCACGCCATCGGTGGCACAACCGCGCTGCACGCAGGCTTGCATCACTTCCCAGATGCGCAGCAGGCCGGTGCGCACCTCTTCCTCGCTGCGCCAATGCCGCTCGTTGGCCCGCATGACCCCCGCAACGCTCAGGCCATGCTCGCGGCAACGCTGCAACAGCTCGTCGCCGGTGCGGAACGGAATGGGCAGCTGCGTGGCGTCGGGCGCGATCACCTTCTGGCGCTCGCCGTCGGCGGCCACTTCCTCGCTGACGACAAAGCCGCCGCCCACCGAGTAGTAGGTGCGCTCGGCCAGCAGCGCGCCATCCTTCGACCAGGCCGCCAGGCGCATGCCATTGGCATGGAAGGGCAGCGGCTGGCGGTAGAAGGACAGGTCCTCACGCTCGTTCCATGCGATGGTGTGCTGGCCCATCAGCGCGATCTGGCCCTGTTGCCGGATGGCGGCAATGGTCGGCTCCACCGACTCGATGGGCACGGTCTCCGGCTCCAGTCCGCACAGGCCGAGCAACACCGCCTTGTCACTGCCGTGGCCCTTGCCCGTGGCGCCCAGCGAGCCATGCAGGCCGCAGTGCACGCGGGCCACGCGGTCCAGCAGACCGCCGGACTGCAGGCCAGCCACGAACAGCCGTGCCGCCCGCATGGGCCCCACCGTGTGCGAGCTGCTGGGGCCGATGCCGATCTTGAACAGGTCGAAAGCGGAGACGGCCATGGGGCAAGCCTTTCGAGAAGAGGTCAGGCAGTGGCAGGCACCAGGTGGCGGGTCGGTGCCTGCCCGCGGGCCCATTCGCCGATCTGGCTGCCGATCATGTCGGCGGTGACGGCCGACAGCGTCCAGCCCAGGTGGCCATGACCGGTGTTGTAGAACACGTTGGCCTGCCGGCCGTGTCCGACCCGGGGCATCATGTTGGGCATCATGGGGCGCAGGCCCGCCCAGGGGACCACCTGGCGGGTGTTCACACCCGGGAAGCACTGGTTCACCCAGTCGACCAGGGGCTTGATGCGGTCGGCCCGGATGTCGCGGTTGTAGCCGTTGAATTCGGCGGTGCCGGCCACGCGGAAGCGGCCCAGGCCCAGGCGACTGGTGACCAGCTTGGTCTCGTCATCCAGCAGGCTGACCGTCGGGGCAGCCTGCTGGCTCTGTTCGTCCAGCAGGTTGACGGTGATCGAATAGCCTTTGACCGGGTAGATGTTGACCCGATCGCCCAGCTGGGCGGCCAGGGCACGGCTGCCCACGCCGGCGCAGACCACCAGGGCGTCGAAGTGGTGCGGCTCCTCGCCCGCGTCGGTGCGCAGCGTCACGGTGGCGCATCGGCCGTCGCTGGCCACGCGGGCCACCTCGCTGCCCCACAGGCAGCGCACGCCCAGGCGTTCGACGGCCGCGGCCAGGCCATTGGTGAACTTGTGAATGTCGCCGGTGGAGTCGCTCTCGGTGTAGAAGCCGCCGTGGTAGGTGCCGGCCAGTGTGGGTTCGATGGCCCGCATCTCCTCGGGGGTCACGGCCTGGCGCGGCAGGCCACCGGCGGCCAGCAGCTCACTGACCTTGGCCGCGTGGTCGAAGCCCTTCTTGTCGCGGTAGATGTGCAGGATGCCCTGCTTCTTCAGATCGAAGTCCACGCCCTCGGCCTGCGCCCAGCTGAACAGGTGCTCACGCGCGGCCACCGCCAGGCGGGCTGTGTCAATGGTGTTCTGCCGGTAGTGCGGAATGCTGGCGATGAACTCGGCGAACCAGCTGATCTTGTGCCAGCTTGGCTTGGGGTTGACCAGCAGGGGGGCGTCGCTCTTGAGCATCCATTTGATGCCCTTGAGGATGGTCGACCAGTGGGTCCACACCTCGGCGTTGGAGGCCGAAAGCTGGCCGCCGTTGGCGAACGAGGTGTCCATGGCGGCGTACCGGTGCCGCTCGAACAGGGTGACGGAGAAACCGCGCTTGGCCAGCGCGTAGGCCGTGGTGACACCGGTGATGCCACCGCCGATGACGGCGATCGATTGCATGAGACAGGCTCCAGTACGTCAGAAGGAAAAGCGCGCTGCGCGCACCATGCGTGCGGCGTGCGCCCCCTCTGTTTGGAACCTGAGAGATTCATGGCAGCCTGGGGCCGCCACTTGCTCCTGCGGTGGACCGGGTGACGAAACCCGGCCGCTCTTCAGAGATGAAACCATCGACCGGTCCTTTTGCCTGAGAGTTTCCGGGGCGGTTGCTCCTTCGGCGCCGACCTGAATGCACAGGCCGGTCTCTCCCGATCGATGGGCTGGAGTTTAGGGGCTTTGCTTCAGTGCATCAAGTCTGCCCGGGCTTGACGGGGGGTCACTGTGCCGCCTGGGCTTGCAGGTTGATGCTCCTGGCAATGGCGCGGTAACGATCAGTCTCTTGCTTGAACAGTGCGGCCAGTTCGGCCGGGCTGCGTGGGTTCATCACGTTGTTGCCGGTGGCTTCCAGGGACTTGCGCACATCCGGGTTCTGCAGGGCGGTGTAGAAGGCCTTGTTCAGGCGCTCCACCACGGCATCGGGGGTGTTTCGGTGGACCTGCACACCGGCCCACACCTCGAACTCCATGGATTCCAGGCCGGGCAGGGTGGCCAGGGCCGGGTACTGGCTGAACAGCGGATGGGGCTGCCTGGCGGTCACCCCCAGGCCGCGGATCTTGCCTTCATTGACCGCCTGCATGATGGTGCCGGCCATGGGCAGGAAGGCCAGGTCGATCTGCCCTCCCATCAGGTCGTTCATGACGGGTGCGATGCCCCGGTAAGGCACATGGGTGAGCGGGACGCGGGCGTCCTGCGAGAACTTCTCGCCGATGAGGTGGTAGAGTGAACCCGTGCCCACGCTGCCATAGGAAAGGGGTCGTTCGGTGGACTTCCTGGCCAGGGCGATCAGCTCGCTCACGTTGTTGACCCCCAGGTTGCTGCGCACCGCCAGGATGGTGCTGGTGGACACCAGGTGGGCCACCAGCTTCATGTCCTCGGTCTTGTAGCGCACCCCCTGCAGTGCCAGCGGGGACAGCATCAGCTCCATGGGCGATCCGAGAATGAGGCTGTGGCCGTCGGCGGCGGCCGACAGGGCCCGGGTCACACCGATGGTGCCGCTGGCGCCGCCGATGTTCTCCACGATGATGTTCTGGCCCAGCGTCTGGCTGGCCAGGGGCTGCACCTGCCGGGCGATGTGATCCGACGGGCCGCCGGCCGGGTAGGGCACGACCATGTTCAGCGGCTTGGTCGGGAAGGCCTGGGCCAAGGCGGTGGTGATGCCACCGGTCGCGGCGAAGGTGGCGGCGGCGACGAGCGCCTGGATGCGGATGCGTGCGTTCATGGGGTTGTCTTCTCGGTTCGGGTTTCAGGGGTGGACTCAGGGGCGGGTGGGGAAAGCAGTTCGTTGACCAGGGCGATCCAGTAGGCGGCGCCGGGGGCGATGTTCTGGTCGTTGAAGTCGTAGGCCGGGTTGTGGACCATGCAGGCGCCGGGCTCGCCGTCAGCGCCGTTGCCGATGAACAGGTAGCACCCGGGCACACGTTCGAGCATGAAGGCGAAGTCTTCGCTGCCGGTCAGCATGGGCGCCTGGGCGATCTGGTCGGCCGGGAAGTGCTTCCGGGCCACCGCCAGGGCGTGGGCGGTCTGCTCGGCGTCGTTGACCAGCACCGCGTAACCCGGGCGCCATTCGATTTCGGCGCGCACGCCGTAGCTCTGCGCCTGCAGCTCGATCAGGGCCTTGATGCGCCGCTCCATGTCGCGCCGCACCTGCGGATCGAGCGCGCGCAGGCTGATCTCCAGCCGGGCGCTGGCCGGGATGACGTTGTTGGCTTCACCCGCATGCAGGACCCCCACCGTGACCACGGCGGGCTGCATCGGGTCGACGTTGCGCGAAACGATGGTCTGCAGCGCCATGACCAGCGAGGCGGCGGCGACCAGCGGGTCGGTGGCCTTGTGCGGCATGGCGCCGTGGCCGCCGACGCCATGCAGGGTGACGGTGGCGTAGTCGGACGAGGCCATGGTCGGCCCACTGCGAAACAGCAACTGCCCTTGCGCAAAACCCGGCATGTTGTGCATGGCGAAGATGGCGTCGCAGGGGAAACGCTCGAACAGGCCGTCTTCCATCATCTTCAGCGCGCCGCCGCCGCCTTCCTCCGCGGGCTGGAAGATCAGGTTCAGCGTGCCATCGAAGCGGCCGTGCTGCGCCAGGTGGTGCGCGGCGGCCAGCAGCATGGCGGTGTGGCCGTCGTGGCCGCAGGCGTGCATCACGCCGTGTTCGCAGCTGGCCCAGGCAGCGCCCGTCGCCTCGGCAATCGGCAGCGCGTCCATGTCGGCGCGCAGGCCGATCGATCGGCTGGACGTGCCGCGACGGAGTTGCCCGACCACGCCCGTACCGCCCAGACCGGTGGTGACCTCGTAACCCCAGGCGCCCAGCTGCGCCGCCACCAGGGCGGCCGTGCGCCGCTCCTGGAACGCCAGCTCCGGGTGGCGGTGGATGTCGCGCCGCAGATCGATGAAGGTCTGCAGGGCCTGATCGCTGAGTCGTTCCACGAAATTGCTCCTGAGAGGGCCGGAAGTTCAGTTCCTGTTGCCGATGAGACATGAACTTTGTTGCATGTTAGAAGGCGATGCAGTTAAAGTCCAATGCATTGAAGAGCATTAATCTATGAGTTTTGATGGAGGTTCGAGATGACGCTCGTGCAGTTGAAGCACTTCGTGGTGCTGGCGGACCTGGGGTCATATGTGCAGGCCTCCGCCACGCTGTTCCTCACGCAACCGGCCCTGACGCGCAGCATCCAGGCGCTGGAGGACGAACTGGGCGGGCCGCTGTTCGACCGCATCGGGCGCCGCATCGGGCTCACGCCCTTCGGTCACGAAGTTCTGTCCCGCGCACGGCGCCTGGTGGCCGATGCCGAGGCGCTCAAACAGACCGGAAAAGGCCTGCACGCGGGCCTGATCGGCAGCCTGCGCATCGGCCTGAGTTCCGGACCGGGCGCGTTGTTGTCCACGCCATTGATGCTGCACATGGCCCAACACCATCCCCGTCTGCACCTGCAGATCTCGCGCGGCAACACCGCGGTACTGATCGACGAGCTGCGCGAGCAGCACCTGGATGCGCTGGTGGTGGACGCACGGTCGGTGCGCCCCGGGGCCGATCTGGCCGTCTCCGACGTGTTCGAGCTGGCGGCGGGTTTTCTGGTGCGTCCGGAGCATCCGCTGTTGCAGCGGGGCCAGCCCGTGGGCATCGACGAGGCTTTGGCCTACCCGGTGGCCTCCACGCCGCTGAGCGACGAGGTGGCGCGCATCCTGACCGGTCGCTACGGACCCCAGTCCAACCCCGACGACATGGTGACCCTGCGCAGTGACGAGACTCAGAGCCTGGTCGAGGTGGCACGGAGCAGTGATGCGATCGTGCTGACCATCGATGCCGCGGCGCCCGGGCTGGTGCCGCTGCCTATGTCACCGCCGCTGGCCGCCACCGCGCGCTTCGGTCTGGTGACCCTGGCGCAGCGTCAGGAGGCCCCTGCGCTGCGCATCCTGCGCGAACAGCTGCCGCGCTGGGTGACCGGTTATGGCGCCACGGCTGTGGCATGAAAAAGGGCGCCAGCGGCGCCCTTGCGTGATTCACTGACGGGGTCAGTCGGCCAGCTCGCTCACCGGCACACAGCTGCAGAACAGGTTGCGGTCGCCGTAGACGTTGTCCACGCGGCCCACCGAAGGCCAGTACTTGGTGTTGACCGCATGGCCCTTGGTCGCCACCGCCACCTCGCGCGAATAGGGGTGGCTCCACTCGCCCTTGAGCACGCTGGCCGCCGTGTGCGGGGCGTTCTTGAGCGGGTTGTCGTCCTGCGGCCAGCTGCCGTTTTCGATCTGGCGGATCTCGTTGCGGATGGCGATCATGGCGTCGATGAAGCGGTCCAGTTCCTCCAGTGTCTCGCTCTCGGTCGGCTCGACCATCAGCGTGTTGGCCACCGGGAAGCTCAGCGTGGGCGCGTGGAAGCCGTAGTCCATCAGGCGCTTGGCCACGTCCTCGGCCATCACGCCACTGGTGTCCTTGAAGCTGCGCAGGTCCAGGATGCACTCGTGCGCCACATGGCCGTTGGCCGAGGCGTAGAGCGTGGGGTAGTGGTCGGCCAGCCGCTTGCTGATGTAGTTGGCGCTCAGGATGGCCGCTTCGGTCGCGTGCTTGAGGCCTTCGGCGCCCATCATGCGGATGTACATCCAGCTGATCGGCAGCACCGCGGCGTTGCCCAGCGGCGCGGCGCTGACCGCGCCCACGCCGCTCTGGATACCACCCGTGGCGTGGCCCGGCAGGAACGGCACCAGGTCTTCGACCACGCAGACCGGGCCGACGCCCGGGCCGCCACCGCCGTGCGGGATGCAGAAAGTCTTGTGCAGGTTCAGGTGGCTCACGTCACCGCCGAACTCGCCCGGCGCAGCCACGCCCACCAGCGCGT
Source organism: uncultured Burkholderiales bacterium (assembly GCA_937873395.1). Classification (GTDB taxonomy): domain Bacteria; phylum Pseudomonadota; class Gammaproteobacteria; order Burkholderiales; family Burkholderiaceae_C; genus Hydrogenophaga. Next base: position 762 of record CALMYH010000018.1, on the reverse strand, counting down.
TCATGTTGGCGCCGTCCACGTACACGCGGCCGCCGTGCTGGTGCACCAGCGCGCAGAGTTCCTTGACCGTGGTCTCGAACACGCCGTGCGTCGAGGGGTAGGTGATCATCACCGCGGCCAGGTTGGCGCTGTGCTGCTCGCACTTGGCCTTCAGGTCGGCCATGTCCACGTTGCCGTTCTCGTCGCACTTGGTCACGACCACCTGCATGCCCACCATCTGCGCGGAAGCAGGGTTGGTGCCATGGGCCGACGAGGGGATCAGGCAGATGTTGCGGTGGCCCTCGCCGCGCGCGGCGTGCCAGCCCTGGATGGCCAGCAGGCCGGCGTATTCGCCCTGCGAACCGGCGTTGGGCTGCAGGCTGATGCCGGCGTAACCCGTGGCCTGGCAGAGCCAGGCGCGCAGCTGTTCGTCCAGCGCTTTGTAGCCCTGCAGCTGGTCGACCGGGGCAAACGGGTGCACGCCCGCAAACTCAGGCCAGGTGATGGGGATCATCTCGCTGGTGGCGTTGAGCTTCATGGTGCACGAGCCCAGCGGGATCATGCTGCGGTCCAGCGCCAGGTCTTTGTCAGACAGGCTTCGGATGTAGCGCAGCATGCCGGTCTCGCTGTGGTGGCTGTCGAAGACCGGGTGCGTCATGTAGGCGCTGGTGCGGCGCAGCTCGGTGGGAATCAGCGGCTCCACACCCTTCTCGAAGGCGTGGAACGAGGGCAGGGCCTGGCCGTCCTGGGCAAACACCTGCCACAGGGCCGCGATGTCCTCGC
>CALMYH010000017.1 GCA_937873395.1 uncultured Burkholderiales bacterium | reverse complement strand
GCACCAGGCAGGGGCCGCCCAGGTGGTTGACGGCGTCGAGCTGGGCGATGTTCAGGCCGGGGCCGGCTGGGGAGGGCATGGTGCAGCGAAGAGTTGGCGGAGACAGCGACAGTCACAGTCGGTGATCCAGCTGGCGAAGTTCGGATGATACCGAGCCGTAGCTCGGCCTTCCGTCCGGTGTCTGCCTGTGCCGGTGTGTCGCGTTTGTAACCTTAGGTCAGGCTTCAGCCACCCGGCTGACATCGGCTTACATACCCCCCGGGGGCATTGACTATTGTCAAGCCTCTCGGATCCACGGCTGCCTAAGGTGGGCCCATGGCGGTGCCGTCGCACCGAATGAAAGGATGAAACCGATGCAACGCAAGCAGTTCCTGCGTCTTCTGGGCGCTTCATTGGGCGTGACGGCCATGGCGCCGCTGATCACCGGCTGTGGTGGAGGAGAGGACGATGAGGCGCTCGCCGCTTTCGACCGCTCGGCCACAGACAGTGACATCACCGAAGCCCTGTCGGCAGAGGAGATCGCAGGCCTGATGTACATGCGCGAGGAAGAGAAACTGGCCCATGACGTGTACGTGGCCCTGTTCAACGCCTGGGGCGCCCAGGTGTTTGCCCACATCGCCGAGAGCGAGACCGAGCACACTGAGGCCATCCGCCGGCTGATCGTGGCCCATGGACTGGAAGACCCCGCGGCCAACAACCCGCCCGGCGTGTTCGTGAATACCGAGCTTCAGGCGCTGTACGACGCGCTGGTCGATCGCGGACAGACCAGCCTGATCGAAGCCATCCAGGTGGGCTGCCTGATCGAGGAAAAGGACATCCAGGACATCAACGCCAAGAAGGCCGAGGTCATGGACGAGCCTGATATCGTGCAGGTCTACGACCACCTGCTGTGCGGTTCGCGCAACCACTTGCGGGCCTTCAACGACAAGCTGCTGCAGCAGGGCATGACTTATCGGGCCACCGTGCTGTCGCAGGCCGAGTGGGACGCCATCGCCTATTCGGCCATGGAGCGGTGCGGCGGCTGAACGCCGTTGCGGCGATGGCCGGGTCTTTGACATAACGCATGGCATTTCCCGCCCTGAGGTTCAGACTGAAATGAGCTATCCAACACACAGGAGGTGGGTCATGTTCATGAATGCCTGGCACAAGAGGGGTGTGTCGGCCGTGCTCGTCGGTGCGGTTCTGGCCGGCGCGGGTTGCGGCGGCGGTTCCACACCGACGGCAGACCCACCCACCGACCCGGTGACCGACCCGCGCTCGCCGACTGGTGTGGTGGTTTTCACGGCGGCTGCGGCGCCGGCCAAACTCTCGGCCTGGCGGCTGCTGCTGAGCGACGGGCAGCGCCTGAGCCTGGCAGAGGGCGTGGTGCCCTACAGCCTGAATACGCCCCTGTTCTCCGACTACGCGCACAAGTTCCGCACCATCTGGCTGCCCGAGGGCACACAAATGGACTACACGGCCAGCGGGCCGCTGCAGTTCCCGGTGGGCGCCATCGTCACCAAAAGCTTCTTTTACCCGCGCGCCATGGCCGGCGCCATTGGTGCCATCGGTGCGCTCAAGACGGAGCAGAGCGAAGGGGGTGAAGCTGTCGACCTGGCGGCTCACCGCCTGCTGGAAACGCGCCTGATGGTGCGCGAGCCCACGGGCCGTTGGGGCGCCGTCACCTACGTCTGGGACGTCGATCAGCGGGACGCCACGCTGGTGAGGGCGGGGCGGAACATCGCCATCGAACTGGTGGACGCCCAGGGTACGTCCACGCCGTTCACCTACGCCGTGCCGACCGATGCACAGTGTGTCACCTGTCACGCCACCAATGTCAGCACCGGCACTTTCCAGCCCATCGGGCCGCAGGCGCACAACATGAACCGCCGTTACACCTACGCGGTGGGCGATCTCAACCAGCTCGACCACCTGGCCTCCCTGAAGATGCTGGCGGGCTACACCGGGTCGGCGCCTGCCATGCCGGTATGGACCGACGCCACGGCCAGCATCTCCGATCGAGCCCGCGCCTACCTGGACGTCAACTGTGCGTCCTGCCACAACAGCAACGGCCGGTCGGGCAGCACCGGCCTGTGGCTGAATCTGGGCGTGACCGACCCGTTGCGCCTGGGCATCTGCAAGCCTCCGGTCGGGGGACAACAGAATGCGCGCTTTTCCTACGACGTGGCGCCCGGCAACGCGGATGCCTCATTCCTGTACTTCCGCCTGAGCAACTACCGCCTCAACAGCGATCCGCCCCGCGTGGCCATGCCCGAACTGGGGCGCCATGTCTTCGACGCCGAAGGCAACGCGCTGGTGCGCGCGTGGATCAATGCCATGAGCCCAGGGTGCCCCTGAAGGCAAGGCTTCAGCGCAGCGCCACCAGCCAGGCAGTGAGTCCAAAGCCCGCGTTGTAGACCGCGTGCACCGCCATCGCCGGCCAGGCGCTGGCGAAGCGCTCGCGCAAGTGGCCCAGCACCAGCGAAGGCACGGCCACCGCCAGCGCCCAGGCCAGGGGCTGGGCACGCAGGTGCAGCAGCACAAAGGCCAGCGTCACCAGCACATTGGCCCAGGTCAGTGGCCCGATGCGGCGCGGGCGGCCCTGCGAAGACAGCAGCGCCAGCGCCTGCCCCTGCAGGATGCCTCGGAACACCAGCTCTTCGATTACCGGCTGCACCAGCAGCAGCGATGCCCAGGCCCAGGGCCCGGCCGGCACACGCATGGCGTCTCCGGCCCACAGACCCAGGCCCGCCCACACCGGCAGCGCCAGCAGCAGCGCCAGCAACAGGTGGGTGTCTGGCGGCCATTGCCACAGCGGCGGAGATGGACGAGTCAGGCCGCAGGCTTCTACGAGAGACAAATCCTGGTGCGATGACGGTCGGTTGGGTAACACAGACAGATCTTCCCATGAAGCGCGCCGGCCCGCAGAAGCTGACCCGCGTGGCGAAGCGGAATCCTGCAGGCCGGAGATCGGTCACATTTCCTGGGTGAAAAAAATACAGGATGGGGTATTTTTGATAGGATGGTTTTGCGCATGTTCTTTCTGATCATGTGTCTGTTCTGCACCCGGTGTGGGGCGCAGATCTGACCTTCAACCTTTCAGGAGCCGGACACGATGAGACGCCCCATTCCCTTCAAGCCGAGGACCCTGGCCGCGGCCGCGGCGGTCGTGGCCTCCATGGCCGCGACCGCCGGCATCACGGTGCTGGTCCAGTCCAACCTGGTCACCAATGACGACGGCACCCTGACCTATATCTACCCGACCACCGCCACTGCGGGCCTGACGCCCGCCGACGCCAACGGTTTCCTCATCATCGATGCCAAGGAAGATGTGGGCGCACCCGGTGTCGCGGTGTACAACGAGGTGTTCAGGAGCGCCGGCGTCGACTTCGACGGCTGCATCATGGCCAGCAAGATCGATCCGTCGACAGGTGATCCGGTGTCCACACCGCCCTGCTCGGGTGGCGTGGACACCGGCAAACGCTTCAAGCTGCGTGCGGGCAAGATCAACCAGCCCCTGGATCTGCAGTTCTCCGTCGACACCACCGGCCAGGCGGCTCCCATGCTCTACAACGTGTACGGCAAGCTGACCAACGAAACGGGTGCCCGCGCCCAAGGTTTCAAGGTGGAGATCGGCACCGGCATCGGCCCCTCTTTTGTGCCCTCAACCGACACCGACGGCCTGGCCCTGGAGCGGGTCCAGTCCAGCTTTGTCGGCAAATACCCCGGTGGCCTGTTCGGTGGCAGTCCGGCCGAGGGGCTTCCCTTTTTCAGCACGGTATCGGCCAACTTCGACGGCATCCTGGATGGCGATGCGCTGACCACCAGCGGCGTTCCTGCCGAGTATTCGGCCTTGTTTGGAGAATGGCTGGCAGCGGCCGATGTTCCTGTGGCCTGGTTCTATGACATTGACGGCCGGCCGTGGACCGACGACAAGCTGCTGGCCTGGCAGGATCCGGCCGATGGTCGCTGGTACACGTTCAGGAAGGGCTGGGGCACCGCGACCTTCGCCACCGCGCTGGCAGCTTTTGCGGGCAACGGGGCCAACCTCGTCAGCCCGCCGGATGCGGTGAACCCGATCGTCAACCCGTTTGCCAGCATCGGTGACCTGACCGACTACCTGAACAACGGCGTGACCAGTGGCCCGAACGTCTACCGGGACCAGGATGTCATCGACGCTCTGCTGGCGGTTCTCTCGCTGAGCCGGGAAGAGGTCACGACCGGCTACAACCTGTACGGCCTGGGCGATCGCGCGGCTTGGGAGGCTGCACCGGTGACGGTCCGATATGCCGACGACATGACTTTCGGTGGATCGAACCCAACCCGCTCCGAAGCGCAGGCCTGGCCTCTGGTGGCCACCTGGCATCCGGACGAGGGAGAGGAGGGTCTGTATCTTCTGGCGGACACCTTCGTGCCGAATCTGATGAGTTCGCCCTTCAGTTCGATCGCGGCTTTTGACCACACGCTGAACCAGTGGGTGGTCACGGCCGACGACATGGCGCAGGTGGTGAGGGACAACTCGTCCGCTCAGACCGACTACTTCGGCATCCCCGGCTTCTCCCGGGGGGCCGTGGAAGATCTGGCCAACGTGAACACGTCCTATGCCGTCCGGGTCGATCCGTCGGTCAGCCTTGGCAGCTTCACCCTGCGTGTGACCGTGCAAGGCGATGACGTGACCCCGCCCGTGACACCGCCTTCGACCGGTGGCGGTGGTGGCTGCACCATGGCCAGCGGTCAGGTGCCGATGGATCCGACGCTGCCCTTGCTGGCTGCCCTGGGTCTGGCCGGTTGGGGTCTGCGCCGAGTGCGTCGCGGCTGAGGACCGCTCCACCCGCAAGGGCCGCCAGGCATCTGGCGGCCCTTTCTGTTTCTGTTCCCGCCTGGCCGACGCGTCCCTGACCTTCTTCATCAGCGCTTGCACATCCCTGCGTGCCCCCGCGTGCATATCCCCTCGTCCCCAAGTGGGACAGCGACCATCCGCAGACCTGCATCTGGATCTGGACTGGGCATGGGGAAATACGGCCCGAGGTACCGACATTCGCCGCAGCAGGGCACAAAAAAAACACCGCCTGTTGCCAGGCGGTGTTTTGTGCTCACCGGGGCTTGCAGGCCCCGGGGGAGGCAGGACTCAGCGGCGCCGTGCGCGGCGCAGGCCCCAGCCCAGCAGGCCCAGACCGGCGATCAGCGGCAGCACCGGGTCGACCGGCTGCTTGCCGGTGGCAGCCGAGCAGCCGCCACCGCCGCCCGACGGAGGGGTCACCGGGTCGTCGACCTCGGCCACCGAGGCGCTGCGGTAGGCCGCAGCCTTGCCGCTGGGGCTTTCGGTGTTGAAGGTGCCGTAGACCCGGGTGCCGTCCGGACGGGTCACCAGCTGGGCTTCGAAGGCGAAGTCCTCGTCGTCGAACAGCGAGCCGCGCTCCGTCGAGAATTCCACCGGCGGTGCGAAGGTCAGGCCGCTGTCCAGGCTCGCGGTCAGGTAGATGCCCAGATCGTCCGGGCCGTCCACGCTGAAGGGCGACACGTTGGTCTGCGAGCCGAAGGCGACAAAGATCCTGCTCCGGTCCTGGCACAGGGTCGCGTCCGTCGTCGTCGGGTCGGCCGGATTCCCCGTCGGGCAGGCTGTCGGCTGGCTCGGCGGCGTGCCGAAGAAGCGCGGCTCACGCACGTTGATTCGGGTGTCGGTGATGTTGGTGATGTTGTACGGCAACGCCCAACTACCGGTGCTGGTGGCCGGGTCGAAAGTGTACTTGCGCACCCAGAAGTTGTAGTTGTCCAACTGGGCCCACATCCGCACCAGGTCGTTGGTGTAGTTGTAACCGATCCAGAGCTCGTCGCCGCGGAGCACACCCCTGTGGGCCAAGGCGTTCTCGGCCGCGTTGCGCTCGGTGTCGTCGCTCAGGCCGTTGTCGGCCGTGGTCAGGTTCGGCGCCCGGCTGCTGATGTTCTCGCCCGGCATGTTGTCCAGGCCGATCGCGGTCGCGTAGTCCGAGGTGGCGCAGTTGACCGAAACCGTCGGCTGGAGGTTGCTCGGCGCCAGACCGCCCATGCCGCGGCGCACCACGATGTCCGACGGTCCGCCCTTGTCGAAGATGCCTTCCTTCCAGAAGATGGCGATGTTGACGCCGCCGGGCGACGCCACACTGCCTTCCTGGGTGAGGAAACGCACCCGACGGGCATTCTTGAGCGGGTTGCTGATCAGGCAGCCCGGCTCATAGGCCGGCGGGGTGTTGTAGGCAAAGTCGAGGTAGCGGACGAACTTGCCGCTGTCGAGTCCGACAGAACCTTTGGTTTCTTCCCAGGCCAGCACGGTGGTGCTGCCGACCATGGCGATGTTGGGGCGCGAGGCGCCGGCACGGCCTTGCTCGACCTGCTGTCCTGTTGCCCTGCCGTCGAGGTTGGTGCCGTCGGCACCAAAGACGTGGGAGATCTGGCCGGACAGGCCGTAGGTGGTCCCGTCCCAGTTGTCGGTGACGCGATAGGCGCGGCTGCGCGAGGTGCGGGCCGAATTCTCGCCGGGGCCGAAGGTGACGACACCGGTCGAGTTGTTGACGGTGGCGTAGGTGTACCAGACGTCGGTGCCGCCGGTCACGTTGGCGCCGGAGGCGCCGTCACCCGGGCCGTCGGCATCGCCGGGCTGCAGACCTTCGGGGTCTTCCTGCCACGAGATATTGATACGAGCGTTGGGGGCGGTGTAGGCGCCGCTGCTGGCATCCTGCTTGGCGTCCCGCTCGCCGTTGCTCAGCTGGATCGGATCACCCCAGATGGTGCCGTTGTTCCTTCCGACCGCCATCCAGGTGCAGGAGAACGGGACGATGCGGCTGTCCCGGTCCAGGTAGCGGATGGCGCGCTGGTTCGGGTTCTGCTCGTTCACCGCCGGGGCGACGCTGTCCGTCAGATCCCCGTCCGGGCAGTATTTGCTGGTCCAGGTCAGCACCATGACGGGACCGCTGGTCTTGATGTTGGGCTTGTCGATGTCGCCGTAGAACGGCAGGCGACCGGTCACAGGATCTCCACCCCGCCACGCGGTCTGGATGCTGGTCTTGTCGGCCGATTGCGAAATGTTGATCGGTGCCTCCCACTCGGACTCGCTGTCGCAGGTGATCCGCGGTGTGGTGGTGGTGTCGGTTTCGGGGGTGGGCGTGCAATGGCGCACGTAGATGTCCCGCGCGGGCCGCTCGGCCTGGGCCTTGGTGTCGTAGACCAGCTGGGCGCCGGCCGCGGAGTCTCCATAGGCCATCACCAGGGTGCCGGTGGCACCGGCGCGCTGGATCTTGGGCTTGAAGCCGTTGTTGCCCTGGCTGATGTAGATCTCGGGCTGCAGTGTGATGACCGTGGCCGCTACCGCCGCCGTGGCCACCGCGATGACGCTCAGCGCGCCGATGTGTTTTCTCTTCAGTTTCATGAGTGCCTCCAAAAAATCCCATCGATAAGGGGCAGAAAACCGCGTTCGATTACCCTTCCCCCCTCCAGTATCAAGATGTGACAGTCCGCGCATCTTGACCAAGGTCAAGACTGGGCGTCTTGGCTGGTGCGCGACCCCGTCCCGGGTGCAGCACCACGCCACGCGGCGCGAATGCAGCCATCTATCCCGCCTGGCCGAACAGATGGTTACCGCCGATCACATTCCGACCACCATCGTAGGTGCCGTGCGGAGAAAACGCTATACGGGGTAGGGTGTAAATGGATTACCGTGTTCACGGTATCGGTCCGCTGAAGACCGCTCGGGGAACCCTGTCGGGTGCGCGATGCGCGTTCAGGGGTTGACCAGGCCTTCGCGGATGGCGTACTTGGTCAGTTCGGCCACGTTGTGCAGATCCAGTTTACGCATGAGGTTGCGCCGGTGGGTTTCGGCGGTGCTCGGCGCGATGTGCAGCAGCGCGCCAATCTGGGCCGAGCTCTTGCCTTCGGCCAGGAGGCACAGCACCTCACGCTCGCGCCGACCGAGCGGGTTGCGGGTGCTTTGCCCTGCGGCCGTTTCGTCGCCGCAGGCGGCGTTGGCCAGCACGGTGCTGGACTCTCCGCAGAGAAAGACCTTGCGCGCCGAAGCCTGCCGGATGGCCCGCACCAGATCGTCGCCAGCCGCCGTCTTGGACAGGTAGCCGACCGCACCCGCATTGAGCATGTCCAGCACAAAGCGCCGGTAGACAAAGGCCGACAGCGCAATCACCCGCAGCGCCGGGTATCGGGCCAGCAGGCGGCGTGTGGCTTCGATGCCGTTGAGATCAGGCATGCTGACGTCCATCACGACCACGTCGGGCTGCAAGCTGTCCGCCAGGGCCTCCACCTCGGTGCCGTCGCTGGCCTCTCCGACCACCTCGATGCCCGAAGCCTTCGCGAGCAGGGCACTCAAGGCTTCACGAAACATGGTGTGGTCGTCCACCAGCAGCACGCGGATGCTCATCCCATGATCTCCTGTTCAGGTGTGTCGGTTGTTGTGCCCGTCGCCAGCAGCGGTACGCTGAGAGTGACGGTGGTGCCGTCACCCGGATGGCTGACCACATGCATGCTGCCACCGAGGTGGTCCAGCCGTTCGCGCACGCTGATCAGACCGAAGCCGCGGTGGGTGTGGTGGTCCTCCAAGGCTTTCGGATCGAATCCGGCGCCCGCGTCACTCACCGTGATCAGCAGCCTGGTGTCGGCATCACCGGGCTGTTGCAGTTTGACGAACACATCGGCTCGCTGGACCTTGGCGTGCCGGGCCACGTTGATGAGAAGTTCGCGCACCGCGCGGAACAGGGTGGCGGTGACCGAGGGGTCCAGCGGCTTGGATTCGCCGTCGTCGTGCACACGGACCTGCAGCCTGTAGGCGTGACGGATTTCGTCTGCCAGCCATTCCAGCGAAGGGACCAGGCCCATGCCATGCAGCATCGGGGGATACAGCTGAAATGTCATCGCCCGGAGCTTGCGATGGGTTTCGTCCACGGTCGCCGTGCAGTCGGCCAGAGCGCGCCGGTGCACGGCTGGCATGTCCAGGGCCGCCAGCGCCGAAAGCTTGAGCCTGATGAGCGCGATCATCTGTCCGAGATCGTCGTGCAGATCCTGTGCCAGTGCGCGCCGCTCGCGCTCTTCGGCCATCACGAGAGCCGACGTCAGCGAACGCAATTTGTTGGTGCGGTCTTGCAGCGCTCTTTGCAGTTGCGGCTCGATGCCGTCCGCCTTTCCTGGCAGATTGGCCGATTGAGCGACACGGGCGAACTCGGCGCGCGCGTGCTCCAGCTGTTCCTGCGTGAGTCGCAATTGCTCGCGGGTCAGGTTCAGCTCGGCTGCGAGCTGGTGCAGACGGGCGCTTTCGTCACTGGCCGCAAGCGGACTTGCGGCGCTGCGCTTGCGAGGGGGCCTGGCTGGCTTTTCTGCTGGCTGGGCAGGCACTGTCGACTTCCTTTCAATGGCCTTCCGGGCACGGCCTGGACAGGGGAGCCATATCGCTTCATTGTGCCTTCCATTTGTCGATTCCTGCGCATTGTCTCTGTGGATCCTCCGCTCCGATCCCGGCCTGACGGTGGCGGCATGAGTGGAGTCCGCAAGCCATTTTGTATACTGCATACAGAATTCAGGTGATGTGCAGCCCAGGCGGCACCATGGTCGCGGCTTCGTCATGGCTGACACAACGGGCCGGTGCAGGGCTT
>CALMYH010000016.1 GCA_937873395.1 uncultured Burkholderiales bacterium | reverse complement strand
CACATTCGGCCGCGACAGCGTCCTGGTACAGGGGCACCGGAATCGCACCGAGCGATTGGGCCGCGAGCATGGTGGCGTACAGGCGCGGCCGGTTGGCGCCGATGACCACCATGTGCTCGCCGCGTTGCAGGCCCGCCTGGTGCAGACCGCAGGCGATCGCTTCGACCAGCTGGGCCATGCCCGACCAGGTGAAGGTCTGCCAGATGCCGTATTCCTTTTCACGCATGGCCGGGGAGTCCGGGCGCTTTTTGGCGTGATCCAGCAGAAGTCGCGGGAATGTCGTTTGCATGTTGTCTCCTGATGCCGTGCCCGCGGGCTTTTCGCGAAGCGCGGTGTGCTGTGGCTCGAACATTCTGGGCGCGATGGTAGGCCGATATTTGACGTTCTGTTGTCGGTTCGACGACAATTGAGGGCAAGCCCTGCCTAGGACTTTCCCTGATGGCGCAGCCAGCGAGCCGATGAACTTCCCTGTTGCTTCCTCTTCCTCCCATGTGTTGCGGGAGCGGGCGCGTGCGCCGACCGACCGCGAACTGGCCGAAATTCCCTGGCTGGCGGGCCTGGACGCTCAGGCCCGAGCCCGAGCCGAGCAGGCGCTGGTGGTGGGTGACACGCCGGCGGGCGATTACATCTGCCGGGTCGGACGTCCGGTGACCTACTGGTTCGGTCTGCTCGACGGCCTGCTCAAGATGAGCAACGACGACTCCATGGGGCCGGTGATCACCTTCACCGGTGTGGCGCCCGGCGGCTGGTTCGGGGAGGGCACGGTGCTCAAGCGCGAGCATTACCGATACAACATACAGGCCCTGCGCCGCAGCCGCGTGGCGGGTCTGCCGGTGGAGACCTTCCACTGGATGCTCGATCATTCGATCGCCTTCAACCGCTTCGTGATGAACCAGCTCAACGAACGTCTGGGGCAGTTCATTGCGGCCCGAGAGATCGACCGCATCAACAACCCGGATCTGCGGGTGGCCCGCAACCTGGCGGCCCTGTTCCACCCGCTGCTCTACCCCAATGTCGGCGGTGTGCTGCGCATCACGCAGCAGGAGCTGGCCTACCTGGTCGGCCTGTCGCGGCAGCGGGTCAACGAGGCATTGACGACGCTGGCGAACAAGGGGTGGATCCAGGTGGAGTACGGCGGCCTGCGGGTGCTGGATCTGCAGTCCTTGCGGTCCGGCGAACTCTGAGGCGCCGGCCGGTCGCCTGTCTCGGGCCTGGGCGTGGGATGATCGAGTCATGACAGATCAGCCCAAAAAGACCCTGAAACTCAAGCCCGGGGCCTCGGGAACGGGTGCCAATCCGCTGCGTCGTCCCGTGCGTTCGCAAGCTCCCGCGCGCGCGCGGCCGCTCGCGGAGGTGCAGGCCGAGCGCACCGCCCGTCAGGCGGCCTGGGAAGCCCGCGCGCCTTCGCTGCGCGAACCAGGGTCGGGCGGCCGTGAAGGCCAGTCCGACCGGCCGTCCCGCCCCCCACGTTCCGACCGTCCCGACCGTCCACCGCGCGACGATCGTCCGGCCCGACCTGCGCGACCGGAGCGCGCCGCCGGCGGTCGGCCTTTTCAGGACGAGCGACGCCCGCGTCCTGCGTCCGACGCACCACGTGCGCCGACCGAACGACCTGCCCCTCGCAGCGATGGTCTGGTCCGGCTAAACAAGCGCCTGGCCGATCTGGGCCTGTGCTCGCGGCGTGAGGCCGACGAGTGGATCGAAAGCGGCTGGGTGCTGGTCAACGGACAGACCGCAGCCATGGGGCTGGCGGTCAGCGAGACCGACCGGGTCGAGGTGCTGCCGGTCGCCCATCGCCGCCAGGACAGCCGGGTCACCATCCTGCTGCACAAGCCGGTGGGTTATGTGAGTGGTCAGCCGGAGGACGGTCATGAGAGCGCAGCCGTGCTGATTCAGGCCAGGCACCAGTGGCGCAGCGACCCTCACATCCGCCAGAGCCCGGGCTGGCAACCCCAGCATGCCCGTGGTCTGGCGCCGGCCGGTCGCCTGGACATCGACTCCACCGGTCTGCTGGTTCTCACCCAGGACGGGCGCATCGCCCGCCAGCTGATCGGCGAGGATTCGGAGATCGAAAAGGAGTATCTGGTGCGGGTTCAGTGGGCCCCGGATGGCCCGAAAGGCCCCGGCGTGGTGAGCCAGGATGTGCAGTCCGTGGTGCCTCCGGGGGTGATCGAGCGCCTGCGCCACGGACTGAGCCTGGACGGCCGGCCGCTCAAGCCCGCCCAGGTCGACTGGCAGAACCCCGAGCAGCTGCGCTTTGTGCTGCAGGAGGGCAAGAAGCGCCAGATTCGCCGCATGTGCGAGCAGGTGGGCCTGCATGTGGTAGGCCTCAAGCGCATCCGTATGGGCCGCATTGTTCTGGGCAACCTGCCGGTGGGGCAGTGGCGCTACCTGCGCGCGGACGAAGGCTTTTGAGCGACATCCCGACACCGCCCCGGCAGGTTCTGCGGCATGTGCGCCCGTCGGACTTGAAGGCCCTGGCCCAGCTGGTGTCACAGGCCACGCATGGCGTGATCGACATCACCGAAGGTGTGCACCAGGCGGTGCATGGCCGATTGGGGCTGCCGGGCTCCGCCGCGGGGAAGCGCACCGGCGGGCTCACCGGTCGAATCTACCAGGCCGTGCGCGGGGTGACCCGTCTGGTGGGCTGGGGTACCGACACCCTGCTGGGTGCCCTGTTGCCCCTGCTGGACGATCCGACCAGCCACCCGGAAGCGTCGCCGCAGCGCGAGGCCATTCTCGCGGCCCTCAATGGTGTGCTGGGAGACAAACTGCTGGCCATGGGCAACCCGCTGGCACAGACCATGGAGTTGCGGGCGGGCGGGAGGCCGCTGGCGGCGCCGTCCGATGCACTCAAGGCCGCGTTCCCGGATGCTCGCGGTCACCTGCTGCTGATGGTCCACGGCCTGTGCATGCACGATGGGCAGTGGCGGCGCGCTGGCCATGACCATGGAGAGGCTCTGGCGCAGGCGCTGGCAGCCACACCGGTCTATCTGCGCTACAACACCGGTCTGCACACCTCGGTCAACGGGCGCGAGCTGGCCCGCCAGCTGGAGGACCTGGTCGCCGCCTGGCCCGTGCCGGTGACGCGCATCAGCATCGTTGGCCACAGCATGGGGGGGCTGGTGACGCGTTCGGCGCTGGAGCTTGGCCGGCGGGCGGGGATGGGCTGGACTGACGCGGTGCAAGATCTGGTGTTTCTGGGCACACCGCACCATGGCGCACCGCTGGAACGGGCGGGGCATGGTGCCGACTGGCTGCTGGCCTCCAACCCGTTCACCGCGCCGTTTGCCCGACTGGGTCACATCCGCAGTGCCGGTATCACCGACCTGCGGCACGGCCACGTGCTGGATGCCGACTGGCAGGGACGTGACCGGTTCGAGTCCGGGGCTGACCACCGGGTGCCTTTGCCCCTGCCCGAGGTGGTGAACTGTTTCGCGGTGGGGGCCACGCTGGCCGCGCGCCGCAGCCGGCTGGCCGAGCGGCTGACCGGCGACGGTCTGGTGCCGCTGGACAGTGCGCTGGGACGCCATGACGATCCGGCGCG
>CALMYH010000015.1 GCA_937873395.1 uncultured Burkholderiales bacterium | reverse complement strand
AGCAAGGTCAGCCCCCTCGGGGGGCAGCGACCCGCGCAGCGGCGGAGCGTGGGGGTCTTATGTCCGCCACGCGGGAAGCTGCCAGTTGCGCCAGAGTGCCAGGCCCCGCAGGCCGGCGGTGACACCGACACACGCGACCAGGGCCAGCCAGCCGGGGGCGCCGAGCTGCCACAGGCCCACATAGACCCAGCCGCCGACAAAGGCACAGAGGGCGTAGGGGCGGTGGTCGTGGAAGGCGGTGGGGATCTCGTTGCAGACCACATCGCGCAGCACGCCGCCGAACACCCCGGTGATCAGTCCCATCAGCACCGCGACCAGCGCCGGCAATTCGAGCATGAGCGACTGGTGCACGCCGGTGGCCGCGAACAGGCCCAGGCCCAGCGCGTCGGGCCACTGAATGGCTTTTTCGGTCGGTGCAAAATGTCGGCTTCGCAAGAAGAACATGGCCAGCACACACAAGCCCAGCACGCCCCAGAGCAGTTCGACGTGCCGGACCCAGAAAAAAGGGCGCTGGTCCAGCAGCAGGTCGCGCAGCGTGCCGCCACCGAACGCCGCCAGGAAGCCCACCACACACACACCGACCGCATCCAGCCGCTTGCGCGCCCCCTCCAGAATGCCCGAGAGCGCAAAGGCGGCGGTGGCCGCGATCTCGACCAGCAGGCGCAGGGTCTCACCCCAGAGTTGAACGTTCGGCATTGGCCCATTGTCCATGACCTCGCTGCCCCTGATCACCGATCCCACCTTCTATGCCGTGGCCATTCCGGCCGTGCTGCTGCTGGGCATGAGCAAGAGCGGCTTCGGGGCGGGCTTCGGTTCGCTGGCGGTGCCCATGATGGCGCTGGCGGTCACGGTGCCGCAGGCGGCGGCCATCCTGATGCCCATCCTTCTGGTGATGGACCTGATGGGCATGGCCGCCTTCCGGCGCCACGTGGACTGGCGGCTGCTGCGCTTTCTGCTGTTGCCCGGCCTGGTCGGCATCGCCATCGGTACCTTGCTGTTCCGATCGCTGGACGCCCGCCTGGTGGCGGGTATCGTGGGGGGCTTCACCCTGCTGTTCCTCGCGCAGCGCCTGCTGTTTCCGCCGCAGGCCGACAGCCCTCCGCCGCCGCGCTGGGTCGGTTTCATCCTGACCGCGACATCGGGTTTCACCAGCTTCATCGCCCACGCCGGCGGGCCGCCGATCAACGCCTACGTGATCCCGATGCGCCTGTCCCCGCTGGTCTTCACCGGGACCATGGCCTTCTTCTTTTTTGTGGTCAATCTGAGCAAGTGGGTGCCCTACGCCTGGCTGGGCCTGCTCGACTGGCGCAACATGAGCACCTCGCTGGCCCTGTTGCCCTTTGCGCCGCTGGGGGTCTGGGCCGGGGTGCGCATTGCGCACCGGATCCAGCCGCGCCTGTTCTACCGGCTGGTCTACGCCGGCATGTTCTTGACCGGCGTCAAGCTGCTCTGGGACGCCCTGTGAGCGGCTCGGTCGCGCCACGCGCTACCATGGCGCCTGTCGGTCCGATCTGAGGAGGTCTGTATGCCTGTCGTGCTGGTTGCCAATCCCAAGGGTGGCGTGGGCAAATCCACGCTGTCGACCAATGTGGCCGGCTACTTCGCCAGCCTGGGTCACGGCGTGATGCTCGGTGATGCCGACCGCCAGCAGTCCTCGCGCCTGTGGTTGGGCTTGCGGCCGCCCGAAGCCCGCCCGATCCGGACCTGGGATATCTCGCACGACCTCATTGCCCGCCCGCCCCGCGACGTCTCGCACGTGGTGCTCGATACCCCGGCCGGCCTGCACGGCTGGCGTTTCAAGGACGTGATGCGCCTGGCCGACAAGGTGCTGGTGCCCCTGCAGCCCAGCATCTTCGACATCTATGCAACCCGGGCCTTTCTGGACGAAGTGGCCGAACTCAAGCGCGCGTCCCAGCTGGACATCGGCATCGTCGGCATGCGGGTGGATCCCCGCACCATCGCCGCCGACAAGCTGCGCGAGTTCGTCTCGGGTCTGGGGCTGCCGGTGCTGGCCCACCTGCGCGACACGCAGAACTACATCCACCTGGCCGCCCGCGGGCTGACCCTGTTCGACGTGGCGCCCAGCCGGGTGGAGAAGGACCTGCAGCAATGGCAGCCGATCTGTGAATGGCTGAACGCCTGAACCGTTGACCGGTCCGACTGTCGCAACGCCGACAGGAACGGCTTGCCGGGCCTGCTAATGTGCCGATATGAAACGCTTCGACAGCATGGCCGAGCTGACGGCCTGTACCGGTCAGGAAGTGGCCGTCAGCGATTGGATCACCATCACCCAGGACCAGGTCGACCGGTTTGCACAGGCCACCGGCGACCACCAGTGGATCCATTGCGATGTCGAGCGCGCCCGGCAGGGACCGTTCGGTACCACCATTGCCCACGGCTTTCTGACGCTGTCCTTGTTGCCGCGTTTCTTCGAGCTGGCCATGGCCCTGCCACCGGTGCGCATGGGCATCAACTACGGCCTCAACAAGGTGCGCTTTCCGTCGCCGGTGCCGGTGGGCAGCCGGGTGCGGGCCCGCCTGACGCTGCTGGCCAGTGAGCCGGTGGATGGCCATGGCGTGCAGCTGACCTGGCAGGTGCTGGTCGAGCGCGAAGGGGGCGACAAGCCGGTGTGCGTGGCCGAGTCGCTGGCCCGGCATTACCCCTGAGGTCGCCCCGTTCCCTCAGACGGGGCCGATGTGGCGCCGGTCCAGCCACTCCTCGAACACCGGCAGCAGGCCGTTGATGCGCTCGGAGGCGATGCCCTGATCGTGCCGCTGGGCGATGATCTGGAAGGCGTCATTGCGCAACAACCACAGCTCTTGCGGCGACTGGGCCTGTTCGACGCGGCGACGCAAGCGTTCCGCCGCTTCGCCAAGGCAATCCTCGAAGCAGCCGGCCAGGGCCCGCCGTATCGTGGCCATGTCCCGGAGGGTGGGCTTGCGGACCACACCGTGCCGGGAACCGAAGGTGAGCCTCAGGACGCGCGTGATGGCCGAAATCATGGCGCTGCGCCCGCAAAGTCCTGCTGTCGCCAGGCTTCAAAAACCACGGCCGTGACGGCGTTGGACAGGTTCAGACTGCGCTGGCCGGGCCGCATGGGCAGGCGCAGCCGCTGCTCGGGCGCAAAGCCGGCCAGGATGTCATCGGGCAAACCCCGGGTTTCCGAGCCGAACACCAGCCAGTCACCGGGCCGGAAACGCTGCTCGTACGCCCTGTGTTGTCCACGGGTGCTCATGGCAAACAGCCGGTCTCGGGGTGGCCTGGCCTGATCGAGGAGCGTCTGCCAGTGTGCGTGGCGCCGAACCTCGGCGAACTCGTGGTAATCCAGGCCCGCCCGGCGCAGCTGCTTGTCGTCCATGGAAAAGCCCAGTGGCTCCACCAGATGCAGGTGGCAGCCCGTGTTCGCGCACAGTCGGATCACGTTGCCGGTGTTGGGCGGGATTTCGGGAGCGACCAGAACGACGTGGAACATGCAGGCTGACGGATGGTCCGGGCACGCTGGAGCGCAAGCCAGACTCTGGGCACGACCTGTTGACCGGTCTTGGGAACTCCCTGGGAGGGCGTCATCATAGCCTTGTATGGGCGCATGACAGCGTCTGCGGCGCGTCGGAGAATGTGACACTTGTCACGGCAGGTTTTCATGTCGGTCCGATGGTGTCCGCCCGGTCAGTTTCCCGTCGACTCGTCGGTGCGGGCAAAAACCAGGGCATCGACAGCGATGGCTCCGGCGCCTCGAAGCGCACGCGCCGCCATCTGCAGGGTCGCTCCCGTGGTGCAAACGTCGTCCACCAGAAGCACGCGCCGGCCGACCAGCCGGTGGCCATGCGTCGGGTGGGGCTGGAAAGCGTGTTGCAGGTTCTGCCAGCGCCGCTGCCGATCCAAGGTGTGCTGGTCCGCCCCGTCGCCGCGCCGCAGCAGGGCCTGCGCCAGCGGGGCGGGCACGCTCAGGCCCCGCTGCTGGCCTCCAGCGCGCAAGGCCTTGGCGATTTCCCAGGCCTGGTTGTAGCCGCGCTCGGCCAGTCGTGAACGGGTCAGCGGAACCGGCGCAATGCAATCGGCCTCGGCCAGCAGCGTTCGGGCCTCGGGCCTGTCCAGCAGCAGCTCAGCCATGGTGTGCGCCCAAGCCGGCTCGGCGTGGAATTTCAGGCGAGCCACCAGCGCATCCCAGGGGTAGGCGTAGTCGACCGCGGCCACACAATGGGCGATATCGGGCCAGGGACGTTGGGTCAGGCAGCGGCCACACACCGACTGGCCGGTCGGCGCGACACAGGCACAGACCTGGCAGCGCCAGCGCATGGCGCCCAGCCGGCCAGTGCAGGCGGTACAGACCGGCCGGGACGGCCAGGCAGCGCATATCTGGCACCGGCCTGGCCAGCGGGAGGACCATGAACGCCACAGGGACAGCATCGGGCCAATATACTGGCCGTCCCGGGGATGCAGCCGCGCCTCCCTGTCAGAACGCGCAGTTCCTTTGCCATGGACCCCTACCGAACCGATGCAGCCGTCGCCGGCACGCCAGACCGTGTCCCCGGCCTGGATGCGAGGGCCAGCGAGCGCTGGGCGAGACTGCCGGCCCTGTCCTCGCCCTGGCTGCACGAAGAGGTGGCGGCCCGCATGCTGCCCCGCCTGGACTGTTTCCGCGAGCTTCCGGATCGCTGGCTGCACTGGGAGCCGGTTTCTGGTGGCTTGCAGGCCCATCGCAGGCTGGCCGAACGTCTGCCCGCGGCGACCTGCCTGGTGTGGGCGCGGGACGCCGCCGGCACCCTCTCCCTTCTCAAGGGGGCTGGACATCGGTCCTGGCTGCCCTGGCGCCGGCAGGGGCCGGACTTGCCACGTCAGGTCCAGGGTGATGAGCAGGTGGGCATGCTCTGGGCCAACATGCTGCTGCACCGGGAGGCGCAGCCCCTGGCCTTGCTGCAGCGCTGGTCACGTCTTGTGCGGACCGGCGGATTCCTCATGTTTTCCTGCCTCGGACCGGACAGTCTGAAAGAGCTGAGGGCCCTCTATCGGCAACGGGGTTGGGGCGAGCCCGCGCACCGGTTTGTCGACATGCACGATTGGGGCGATCTGCTGGTGCAGGCGGGTTTCGCGGAACCTGTGGTCGACATGGACCGGGTCGTGCTGACCTACAGCAGCGCGAGCGCCCTGCTGCAGGAGTTGCGCCTGCTCGGTCGCAACCTGCATCTCGGGCGCTTCGGCGCGCTGCGCGGCCGTGCCTGGCAGCAGGAACTGCTGGACGGCATCGAGTGTTCGCTGCCGAGAACGCCGGACGGACGCCTGCAACTGAGTTTCGAGCTGATCTATGGGCATGCCTTCAAGGCCGAACCGCGCCTGAAAGCATCCGCCCAGCAGAACGTGACGGTCGAGGCCATGCGGGAGATGCTGCGGGCGGGCCGCCGTTCGACCGGATGAGCGCGTCGCAAGCCATGATGCCCCACTCGGATGCTGCGGTGAGTCAGCCGGACGGCAGATTTACCTCGCTACAATTGACATAAATCAAACCTTCAAGGGCATTTTCCCTGTTGCTCCGCAGCGCCACTGCGGTCTTGGCGGGAGTGAAGATTGTCGACCTACAGCCCGGATGGCTTCCGTTTGGGTGAGCAGCGCGACGGCGTCTGGCACTGGTCGCTGCGTCGTCGCTGCGCGGTGTCGCCGTCGCAACTGGCTTCGGTCTTCGCCGCGCTCGGCACGGTTTCCCTGCTGGTGGCGGGTTTCTTCTGGCTGCAGGGGGCGGTGCTGGTCATGCCTTTTGCAGTTCTTGAACTGCTTGCGCTGGGCACGGCGTTTGTTGTGCACGCGCGACACGCCACCGATGGGGAGAGTGTGGTTCTTGAGGGGGGGGCGGCTCGTGGTGGAGAGCGAACGCGCTGGCGTGGTCCGGCGCTGTGCTTTCGATCGCGACCGGGTCCGGCTGCATGCCGTTGGGCAACAGGTGCTGATCGAGGTGAGGTCTGGGGGGCAGGCGGTGGAAATTGGCCGGCATCTGCGGTCGGATCTGAGGCCGGTGTTGCTGAACGAATTGCGTCGGGCCCTGCGGGAAGCTTGAGGCTTGGGATAGAGGGTTGGGTATTCCCCGGGTGGGCGAGGTCGGGAAATTTTGTTTTAATCCGCATTGATATAAATCAATACTTATATTTGAGGCGCAAAAAGTGAGTACGACGATGAAATCGGGCATGCCCTTGCGACAGAAGCTGGCCGCGCTGCGGTCCGCCGTGACCGCGATGTCCCTGGGGGCGGGCGTCTGGGTGACCGCCGCCGCCCAGCGTGTCAACGATCTGCCGGGGGGGCCTGCCGTCAACCAGCTGAATTTTGCGCCGCCGGCCACCCGTATTGCCGAGGAGCAGCACTGGCTGCACTGGTTCATGATGGGTATTTGCGCCGTGATCTTCGTGATCGTGTTCGGCGTCATGTTCTATTCCATTCTCAAGCACCGCAAGTCGGTCGGCCACAAGGCGCAGGAGCTGCCCGAGCCGATCTGGGTGGAGCTGGGCTGGACCATCGTGCCCTTGCTGATCGTGATCGGCATGGCCTTGCCGGCCACCAAAGTCCTCGTGGCCCAGAAAGACACCACCAACGCCGACATCACCATCAAGGCGGTGGGCATGCAGTGGAAGTGGGGCTACGAATACCTCAAGGGTGAGGGTGAAGGCATCGAATTCCTCTCGACCCTGGACAACAGCCACCGCATCATGTCCAACAGCGGCCGTCCCGAGCGGGTGGACGACTACCTGCTCAAGGTCGACAACCCGATGGTGGTGCCGGTGGGCAAGAAGATCCGCATCATCACCACCGCCAACGACGTCATCCACGCCTGGATGGTGCCCGCCTTCGGCGTCAAGCAGGACGCCATTCCCGGTTTCGTGCGCGACACCTGGTTCCGGGCCGAAAAAACGGGCGATTTCTACGGTCAGTGCGCCGAGCTGTGCGGTCGGGAACACGCCTACATGCCCATCCATGTCAAGGTGGTGACGGCCCAGGAATACAGCGCCTGGGTGGCGGAGCAGCAGGCCATCATGGCCGCCGCTGCCGATGATCCGACCAAGGTCTGGACGCTGGCCGACCTGGTGCAGCGTGGCGAATCGGTCTACGCCGCCAACTGTGTGGCCTGCCACCAGACCAGCGGCAAGGGTGCGGGTCCCATCAAGGCCCTGGACGGGTCGGCCATCGTGACCGCTTCCGATCCCGGACAGTTCATCAACATCATGCTCAACGGCGCCGGCGGCGGTTCCATGCCGGCCTGGAAGCAGCTCTCCGACACCGAACTGGCCGCCGTCATGACCTTCACCAAGAACAGCTGGTCCAACGCGACCCAGCGCCTCGTGCAGCCGGCCGACGTGGTCGCTGCGCGTCAGTGAACCGGTCAACCCCCGAATTCTGAAAGACCAAGGAATCGAACATGAGTGCAGTGCTTGACCATCACGACGCGCACGGTCACGACCATCATGCGCCCACGGGCTGGCGCCGGTGGGTTTATGCGACCAACCACAAGGACATCGGGACGATGTACCTGCTGTTCTCGTTCACCATGCTGATGATCGGCGGTGTTCTGGCGCTGGGCATACGCGCCGAACTCTTCCAGCCCGGCCTGCAGCTGGTCAACCCCGAGCTGTTCAACCAGCTGACGACCATGCACGGCCTGATCATGGTGTTCGGCGCCATCATGCCGGCCTTCGTGGGCTTCGCCAACTGGATGCTGCCGCTGCAGATCGGCGCCTCCGACATGGCCTTCGCCCGCATGAACAACTTCAGCTTCTGGCTGATGGTGCCAGCGGCCATCATCCTGGCCGGCTCGTTCTTCATGCCCGGTGGGGCCCCTGCCGCCGGCTGGACGCTGTACGCGCCGCTGACCCTGCAGATGGGTCCGTCCATGGACGCCGCCATCTTCGCCATGCACATCCTGGGCGCATCGTCCATCATGGGCTCGATCAACATCATCGTGACCATCCTCAACATGCGCGCCCCCGGCATGACGCTGATGAAGATGCCGATGTTCGCCTGGACCTGGCTGATCACCGCCTACCTGCTGATTGCGGTCATGCCCGTGCTGGCCGGTGCCATCACGATGACGCTGACCGACCGTCACTTCGGCACCGCCTTCTTCAACCCCGCCGGCGGCGGTGACCCGATCATGTACCAGCACATCTTCTGGTTCTTCGGGCACCCCGAGGTCTACATCATGATCCTGCCG
>CALMYH010000014.1 GCA_937873395.1 uncultured Burkholderiales bacterium | reverse complement strand
CTGCGGCTGGGCACGCCGTTTCAGCAGCAGGCCTGGCAGGCCCTGCTGACCATCGGCCCCGGCGAGACCATCAGCTACGCCGAACTGGCGCGGCGCATGGGCCGTCCGCAGGCGGCTCGGGCGGCCGGCGCTGCGATTGGCCGCAACCCGTTGAGCATCATCGTGCCCTGCCACCGGGTCGTCGGCAGCAATGGCTCTCTGACCGGGTACGCCGGCGGCCTGGAACGCAAGCGGGCCCTGCTGCAGCTGGAGGGGGCATGGATCTGATGTTGGACGCGGCTGCGGCACCGCTATCGTCCGCCACGCAGGCGGGCTTGTACCCGGCTCGTGCACACTGACGCCATGCCGCTTCCCTTGATCGCCGAATTTGTCCTGCTGGCGGCGCTGTGGGGCGCCTCCTTCCTGTTCATGCGCCTGGGTGCCCACGAATTCGGGCCGGTGGCCACCGCCGGTCTTCGCGTCTCGCTGGCGGCGCTGTTTCTGCTGCCGGCGTTCCTGGTGGCGGGCGTCTGGGCCGATTTCCGGCGGCGCGCCCGCGCCATCCTCTGGGTGGGCCTGCTCAATTCGGGCATTCCGTTTGCGCTGTACGCTTTTGCGGTGCTGCATGTGAGTACCGGCCTGACCTCGATCCTCAACGCCACGGTGCCTTTGTCGGGTGCGCTGGTGGCCTGGCTGTGGCTGCGAGAGCGACCCGACAGTTCGCGTGTGCTGGGCCTGGGCGTCGGCTTTCTCGGGGTGCTGCTGCTGGTCTGGGGCCAGTCCGGTCTGGAGGCCCGCGGCCGCTCCGGAGAGGCGTCGCAGGGCATGGTGCTGCTGGCCATGGGGGCGGCCCTGCTGGCCACCGTCTGTTACGGGCTGGCCGCCAGTTTCACCCGCAAACACCTGCAAGGGGTGCACCCGCTGGCGACCGCCACGGGCAGCCAGATCGGCGCCGCCCTGGGGCTGGCGCTGCCCACACTGTGGACCTGGCCGGACACGCTGCCCGGCGCCCACGCCTGGATGGCGATGCTGGCGGTGGCGCTGCTGTGCACCTCGCTGGCCTATGTGCTGTTCTTTCGCATCATTGCCCGTGCCGGGCCGGCCCGCGCACTGACCGTCACCTTTCTGGTGCCGGTGTTTGCCATGGCCTACGGGGCCTGGTTCCTGAACGAGCGGATCACGCTCTGGATGCTGGGCTGCGGGGCGGTCATCCTGACCGGCACCGCGCTGTCGACCGGCTTGCTGGTGCTGTCAGGGCCGAAGAAGCGCCCGTGAGGCCTGACATGGATGTCTGAGGGTCAGGTCTGTGCCTGGCAAGGCTCGCGAACAGGCAACAAAAAAGCCGCTGCGGTCATGGACCGAGCGGCTCTGTGTACTGGCGGAGTGGACGGGGCTCGAACCCGCGACCCCCGGCGTGACAGGCCGGTATTCTAACCAACTGAACTACCACTCCGCAGTGGTGCAGCTTTTGCCTGCCGCTTTCGCATCAGGCCAAGTGCCACAAACTTGGCGACCCTACGGGGATTCGAACCCCGGTACTCACCGTGAAAGGGTGATGTCCTAGGCCTCTAGACGATAGGGTCAAAACCTTGGAACTTACCGAACTTCACATTGTAACACTGCTTTGAGCAGCATTTCCCTGCGAAGCCATCAAATTGTGTGGTGGAGGTAAGCGGGATCGAACCGCTGACCTCTTGCATGCCATGCAAGCGCTCTCCCAGCTGAGCTATACCCCCACGGGGCTTGCCGTCTTGTCCTGAATCTGCGATGCAGCCTCAGTGCAAATCAGCAAGACTCAGATTATAGACCATTTTTCAGGCCCTTCGCAATCTTTCGATCACGATGTCGCGGTGATGCAGCGACAGCACCGCATCGAGTGAGGGCGTCTGGGCGGTGCCCATGACCAGCACCCGAACCGGCATGGCCAGCTGCGGCATTTTCAGGCCATGGGCGGAGATGGTTTCCTTGATGGCGGTCGAGATGGCGCCCTTGTCCCAGGGGCATTCGGCCAGCTTTCCGGCCAGCGTGGCCAGGGCGGGCCGGACGGCCTCCGTGACGTGCTGCGCCAGGTCGGTCTCTGCGGGAGCGACATCGGAAAAGTGGGCCGTGACCCAGTCGGCCAGCGCCACGGTGGTGTCGCAGCGGTCCTTGTACAGCGCGCACAGCGCCGGCAGGCGCTCGTCGGCCACCACCCCGCGACGGTCCAGCTGCTCGGCCACCAGCGGCGCCAGCAGCGCATCGTCCATGGCCTTGAGGTGCTGGGCATTGACCCAGCGCAGCTTGGCCTCGTCGAAACGGCCGGCACTGCTGCCCAGGTGGTCCAGGTCGAACCACTGCAGGAACTGGTCACGGCTGAAGATCTCGTCGTCGCCGTGGCTCCAGCCCAGGCGGGCCAGGTAGTTGACCATGGCGTCCGGCAGGTAGCCCTCGTCGCGGTACTGCGTGACGGGCTTGGCGCCGTTGCGCTTGCTCATCTTCTCGCCCTGCTCGTTGAGCACGGTGGGCAGGTGGGCATACACCGGCGGCTCCTGGCCCAGGGCGCGGAAGATGTTGATCTGGCGCGGCGTGTTGTTGACGTGGTCGTCACCGCGGATCACGTGCGTGATGGCCATGTCGATGTCGTCGACCACCACGCAGAAGTTGTAGGTGGGCGTGCCGTCGGGGCGCGCGATCACCAGGTCGTCGAGTTCGTCATTGCTGAACTCGACACGGCCCTTGACCTTGTCTTCCCAGACCACCGAACCGCCCTGCGGATTCTTGAAGCGCAGCACCGGCTTGACGCCCTCGGGCACCGGCGGCAAGACCTTGCCCGGCTCGGGGCGCCAGGTGCCGTCGTAACGAGGCTTTTCCTTGTTGGCCATCTGGCGCTCGCGCAGCGCGTCCAGCTCTTGCACGCTCATGTAGCAGGGGTAGACCAGGCCCCGGGCCTGCATGTCGGCCAGCACCGCCTTGTAGCGGTCCATGCGCTGCATCTGGTAGAACGGCCCTTCGTCGTGATCGAGGCCGAGCCACTTCATGCCCTCGATGATCACGTCCACCGCGGCCTGGGTGGAGCGTTCCAGGTCGGTGTCTTCGATGCGCAGGATGAAGACGCCCTGGTTGGCCCGGGCAAAAGCCCAGGGGTAGAGGGCCGAACGGATGTTGCCCAGGTGGATGAAGCCGGTGGGTGAAGGGGCGAAACGGGTACGAACGGTCATGGTGTGAAAACAGGCGCGCGAGCGCGCGTCAAAGGGTCTCGAGGCCGCGCCGCAGGTCGGCCCGGATGTCATCGAGGTGTTCCAGGCCCACGGCCACGCGTATCAGGCCCTGGCCGATGCCGGCAGCCTGGCGCTGGGCCTCGGACAGCTTGCCGTGGGAGGTGCTGGCCGGATGGGTGCACAGGGTCTTGGTGTCGCCGAGGTTGGTGCACAGTGACAGCAGCTGCAATGCATCCAGCACATGAAAGGCACGCTGGCGCGCCTGTTCGGCGCTGTCGGCCTTGACGTCGAAAGACAGCACCGCGCCACCGGCACCGTCCATCTGGCGCATGGCCAGTTCGTGCTGAGGGTGGCTGGCCAGGCCGGGGTAATACACGCGCCCCACCGCCGGGTGCGATTCGAGCCACTGTGCCAGCGCCAGTGCCTGGGCACTCTGGGCCTTCATGCGCAGGTCCAGCGTCTCCAGGCCCTTGAGCACCACCCAGGCATTGAAGGGCGAGAGCACCATGCCCGAGTTCTTCTGCACCGGCAGGAATTTGTCGCGCACCATGGCCGCACTGGCGCACAGCGCGCCGGCCATCACACGGCCCTGCCCGTCCAGGTACTTGGTGCCCGAGTGCATGACGATGTCGGCTCCCCGTTCGACGGGGCGCTGCAGCACCGGTGTGGCAAAGCAGTTGTCCACGGCCAGCAGCGCACCGTTGCCGTGTGCCATATCGGCCAGGGCCTGGATGTCGCAGACTTCGCCCAGCGGGTTGGTCGGCGTCTCGGCAAACAGCAGTCGGGTGCCCGGCCGGACCGCGGCCCGCCAGGCGGCCAGATCGGTCTGGGGCACCACCGTGGTGTCGACGCCGAAGCGGGCGAACTCGGTGCCGATCAGCTTGAGGGTCGAGCCGAACATGGACTGGGAGATGATGACGTGGTCGCCCGCCTTGAGCAGGCTGAAGCACATCAGCATGACCGCGGCCATGCCCGAGGCGGTGGCCATGCAGGCCTCGGTGCCCTCCAGGGCGGCCAGGCGCTGCTCGAAGCTGGTCACCGTGGGGTTGCCGGTGCGCCCGTAGGTGTAGCCCTCGTCTTCGCCGGCAAAACGGCGCGCCGAGGCTTCGGCCGACGGCTGCACATAACCACTGGTCAGGTACAGGGCCTCGGAATTCTCGCCATACTGGCTGCGTTCGACAGACAGCCGCACCGCCAGGGTTTCGCGGTGCAGCGCGTGGCCGGATGGGTCTCTGGAGGCCATGGGATCAGGCCACCTGGGCGTTGGGCAGGGCCAGACGCGAACTGTCCTCGGCGGCCTCTTCGCCCTGGTCGCGACCCTGGTTCATGCGGGCAATCGTCTCGGGCGTGATGTCGCCGGTCACATAGTGGCCATCGAAACACGAGGCGTCGAAGCCGGCCAGGCCGGTGTTGAGCGAGCCGATGGTCTGTTTCATGGCGTCGACGTCCTGGTAGATCAGGGCATCACAGCCGATGCTCTCGCGCACCTCGTCGACGGTGCGCCCGTGGGCGACCAGTTCCTGCGGGGTGGGCATGTCGATGCCGTAGACATTGGGGTAGCGCACCGGCGGCGCGGCGCTGGCCAGGTAGACCTTGCGGGCGCCGGCATCGCGCGCCATCTGCACGATTTCGCGGCTGGTGGTGCCACGCACGATGGAATCGTCGACCAGCAGCACGTTGCGGCCCTTGAACTCGCTGCCGATGACGTTGAGCTTCTGTCGCACCGACTTCTTGCGCACCGACTGGCCGGGCATGATGAAGGTGCGGCCGACGTAGCGGTTCTTCACAAAACCCTCCCGGTAGGGTCGGCCCAGCAGCTGGGCCAGCTCCATCGCGCTCGGGCGCGAGGACTCGGGAATCGGGATGACCACATCGATTTCGCTCGGCGGCACGGTGGACACCACCCGCTTGGCCAGGGTCTTGCCCAGGTTCAGCCGCGCCTGGTAGACCGAGATGCCGTCGAGCACCGAGTCGGGCCGGGCCAGGTACACGTACTCGAAGATGCAGGGGTGGTGGCCGACCGCTTCGGCGCAGGCCTGGGTGTGCAGCTGCCCCTGGGCATCGATGAAGAGGGCCTCGCCCGGCCGGACATCGCGCTCGAAGTCGAACCCCGTGCCCTCCAGCGCCACCGATTCGCTGGCGACCATGAAGCCACCCTCGCCGCGGCCGAAGCACAGCGGCCGGATGCCATACGGATCGCGAAAGGCCAGCAGGCCGTGCCCGGCGATCAGGGCGATGACGGCATACGAGCCCTTGATGCGGCCGTGCACCCCGCGCACCGCGGCAAACACGTCGGAGGGCTTGAGCGAGACGCCGCGTGTGACCTTCTCCAGCTCGTGGGCCAGCACGTTGAGCAGCACCTCGGAATCGCTCTCGGTGTTGATGTGCCGGTGGTCGGCCTGGAACAGCTCCTGCTGGAGCGCCTGGGCGTTGGTCAGGTTGCCGTTGTGCACCATGACCAGACCGAAAGGTGCGTTCACATAAAAAGGCTGGGCCTCTTCTTCGCTGTGCGCATTGCCGGCGGTGGGATAGCGCACCTGGCCCAGTCCGACGGTGCCGGGCAGCGCCCGCATGTTGCGCGTGCGAAACACGTCGCGCACCATGCCCTTGGCCTTGTGCATGTAGAACTTGCGTCC
The DNA here is from genome assembly GCA_937873395.1 of uncultured Burkholderiales bacterium. Taxonomy (GTDB): domain Bacteria; phylum Pseudomonadota; class Gammaproteobacteria; order Burkholderiales; family Burkholderiaceae_C; genus Hydrogenophaga. The sequence continues at coordinate 10,568 of CALMYH010000014.1, read as the reverse complement.
TTCCTGCGTCACGATGCCGGCGGCATCCTGGCCGCGGTGCTGCAGCAGCAGGAGCGCGTCGTAGATCAGCTGATTGACCGGGGTCTGGCTGGCCACCCCCACGATTCCGCACATGTTCGGTTCCTTGAAAAAACTCTCGATTCACTCAGGCAGGTATTGGCCCACCGAACCGGGCAGCATGGGCTTGATCTGCTGCAAGGTCTGGCCCAGCGCAGACGCCCCGCTGGACTCGCGCCACCAATTTTCCTCGCGCCACTGGGTCATGCTGACCACCACGGCCAGGCCCAGCAGCATCACGAGGCCGCGGGCCACGCCGAACGCACCACCGAGCACCCGGTCGACCGGCCGCAAGCCGACCGACACCACCATCTTGCGCACCAGCCAGGCCACAAAGCCCCCGGCAAACGCCACCAGCACAAAAACCACGGCAAAACCGATCGCCAGCTGCACCGGCTCGGCCACCGACTGCAAGGGCAACCAGCGGGCGGCCTCGACGGCATAGGCCTGGGCCAGCACGAAGGCCGCCACCCAGCCGGCCACGGAGAACACCTCGTACACCAGACCGCGCCACATGCCCAGCAGAACCGAGAGCAGCAGCACCGCCAGGAGGATCCAGTCAGTCAACCCCATGATCCGGGACCGATGGCGCTGTCACAGCGTGAGAACGCGCGCCGGCAGGTTCAGCGCTTTGACCCGTTCGGCCGCCTTTTCGGCCTCCTGCCGGGTGTCGAACGGTCCCACCCGAACACGGATCCGCCGGCCTTCCGGCGTTTCGGCCACATGGGTATAAGTCTTGAGTCCGGCGCGCTCCAGACGCATTCGGACCTCCTGGGCGCGCGCGTTGTCGGCAAAGGCGCCGACCTGCACCACCAGGCGGCCCGACGCTTCGGCAGGGGCAGCCGCAGGCTGGCTCGGCGGCGTCCGGCCTTCCAGCAGGGCCTGTGCCCTGGCGCCGTCGTTGGCCGGGGAGCGCGCAGCGGCTGCAGGCGTCTTCGCGGCCGTTGCGGGGGCCGCAGCGGCCGGCACTGGTGCGGCCGCGGGCGCCGGGGCGGGCAAGACCGCCGCAGTGGCTGGCGGCGCAGGTTCGCGCACCACCTCCTCGCGCTCGCCCAGCGCATCCTGGGGCCGCACCGCCGTGGTCGGGGTCGGTGCTGATGCAGCGGGCGGCGGCGTGGCCGGCAGCACTTGCGCCGCCGCTGGCGCGGCCCGAGTCGGGATTTCGATCGGGATGTCCACCGAGATCGGTCGCGGCTGCGTGTCGAACAACAGGGAGAAGCCGACCACACCGGCCAGCACAAGCACCGAGGCGCCGATCAGGCGATGGCGCGCCCGGCGCCGCACAAGCTCGATGCTGGGCACGGAGGCGCCTGATGCGTTGACCGGTTGACCTGAGCGCGACTTGAGCATGCAGAAGAGACCCTTGATCCGGGCCGCAAGCGCGGCCTCAAGCGGACAGGTGCTTGGCGGACAAACGGGGCACGCCCTGTTGCAGGACACCCCCCACGGTGAAGAAGGAACCGAAGACCACGATTCTATCAGCCGGGTCGGCCACGGCGACGGCTGCGGCCAGTGCCGCGGCCGGGCTTTCGTGACAGCTGACAGGGGCCTGCGCACGGCCGTCTGCCGGTCCGGTCAGGGCAGCGACCCGCCCGGCCAGGGCCGCCGCGGTGGCCGCCCTGGGCAAAGGCAGATCGCAGAGGAACCACCGGTCGACCAGCGGCAGGATTCGGCCCAGCATGGCGGGCAGATCCTTGTCGGCCATGGCGCCGAACACCGCGTGGGTGGTGGGGTAGAAACCCATGGCATCGAGGTTCTCGGCCAGGGCAGCCACCGAATGCGGATTGTGTGCCACGTCCAGCACCAGGGTGGGCTGCCCCGGCACGATCTGGAAGCGGCCCGGCAGCTCCACCAGCACCAGGCCGTTGCGCACCGCCTGTGCCGTCACCGGTAGCCGTGGACGCAAGGCCTCGATGGCGGCGAGCACACCCGCAGCGTTGACCAGCTGGTTGGCGCCGCGCAAGCCCGGGTAGGCCATGCCACTGTAACGGCGCCCCCCCCGTGACGGGTGGGTGGCCCAGCCCCACTGCTGCTTGTCACCAGCGAAGTGGAAGTCCTTGCCGATGCGCCAGAGATCGGCCCCCACTTCGGTGGCCCGATCGAGCACGCTTTGCGGAGGCACCGGATCGCTGACCACCACCGGCCGGCCGGTGCGCATGATGCCGGCCTTCTCGTAGCCGATGGACTCGCGATCGGGACCCAGCAGGGCCATGTGGTCCAGGTCGATGCTGGTGATGACGGCGCAGTCGGCATCGATGATGTTGACCGCGTCCAGCCGCCCCCCGAGGCCGATCTCCAGGATCACCACGTCCAGCCCGGCACGCGACAGCGTCCTCAGGATGGCCAGTGTGGTGAACTCGAAGTAGGTCAGGCGGACCTCGCCGCCGCCGTCGTCTCCCGCCTGCCCCAGCCGGGCCACCTCGACTTCGGCAAAGGCCGGCTCCAGTTCGGATGCCGACACCGCAGTCCGTCCGACCCGGCAGCGCTCCTCAAAGTGCACCAGGTGCGGGGATGTGTAGAGGCCTGTGCGGTAGCCGGCCTCCTCATACACGGACTCCAGCATGGCGCAAGTCGAACCCTTGCCGTTGGTGCCGGCCACGGTGATGACGGGGCAGGCAAAACGCAGGTCCATGCGCCGCGCCACCCGGTGCACGCGGTCGAGGCCGAGCTCGATGCCGCTGACACCCTGCGGATGCAGGCGCTCGCAATGGGCCAGCCATTCTGCGAGGGTTCGGGGGTGGGGTTGCAGTGGTAGGTCGAGCATGCCCGTATTGTCCCATCGGGCCGCGATCGGAGGCGACAATACGGTCATGATCATCCTGTACGGCATTCCCAACTGCGACAGCGTCAAGAAGGCCCGGACCTGGCTGGACAGCCACGGCCTGCCCCACCAGTTCCACGACTTCAAGAAAGCCGGCGTGCCACCCGAGCGGCTGCCGCGCTGGATCGAATCGCTGGGCTGGGAGGTGGTGATCAACCGCAAGGGCACGACCTGGCGCGGGCTGGATGAGACCACCAAGGCGAGCGTGACCGATGCGACCAGCGCCCACGCACTCGCTGTGTCGAATGCCTCGCTGATCAAGCGCCCCATCGTGGAATGGGACGCGGCGCATGGCGGTGGCGTCACGGCCGGCTTCGATGCCGCTGCCTGGGCTGACCGGATCTGATCTGGACTGGCGGCCTAAAATGCGGGTTTTGCCCGGCGGAACGCCGCCCTGCCCCCACCGACCCGCACCATGACCACCTCCCGCATCGACGGCGTGTCCGTCACCACCCAGGCCAACGTGTACTTCGACGGCAAGTGCGTCAGCCACGGCATCACCTTCCCGGATGGCACCAAGAAGTCGGTGGGCGTGGTCTTGCCCGCGACCCTGACCTTCAACACCGGCGCCCCCGAGATCATGGAGTGCGTGGCCGGTGGCTGCGAGTACAAGCTGTCCGGCACCGACGCCTGGCTCAAGTCCGGTCCCGGCGACACGTTTTCCGTGCCCGGCAACAGCAGCTTCGAGATCAAGGTCGCAGAGGCCTACCACTACATCTGCCACTTCGGTTGAACCACAGAGACGAATTCGACATGGCCACCATCCTGCAAAATCTGCCCAAAGGCAACAAGGTCGGCATCGCCTTCTCGGGCGGCCTGGACACGTCCGCAGCCCTGCTGTGGATGAAGAAGAAGGGCGCCCTGCCCTATGCCTACACCGCCAACCTCGGCCAGCCCGACGAGAGCGACTACGAAGAGATCCCGCGCAAGGCCATGGCCTACGGCGCTGAAAAAGCCCGCCTGGTGGATTGCCGCCTGCAGCTGGCGCACGAAGGCATTGCCGCCATCCAGTGTGGCGCCTTCCACATCAGCACCGGCGGCATCACCTACTTCAACACCACGCCGCTGGGCCGCGCCGTGACCGGCACCATGCTGGTGGCCGCCATGAAGGAAGACGACGTCCACATCTGGGGCGACGGCAGCACCTTCAAGGGCAACGACATCGAGCGCTTCTACCGCTACGGCCTGCTGACCAACCCGAGCCTGAAGATCTACAAGCCCTGGCTGGACCAGACCTTCATCGACGAGCTGGGTGGCCGCAAGGAAATGAGCGAGTTCCTGATTGCGAACGGCTTCGACTACAAGATGTCGGTCGAGAAGGCCTACAGCACCGACAGCAACATGCTGGGTGCCACCCACGAGGCCAAGGACCTGGAAGAGCTGTCCACCGGCATCCGCATCGTCAACCCCATCATGGGCGTGGCGTTCTGGAAGCCCGAGGTGGACGTGAAGGCCGAGGAAGTCACCGTCCGCTTCGAGGAAGGCCAGCCGGTGGCCCTGAACGGCCAGACCTTCGACTCGCCGGTGGACATGTTCCTCAAGGCCAACGAGATCGGCGGGCGTCATGGCCTGGGCATGAGCGACCAGATCGAAAACCGCATCATCGAAGCCAAGAGCCGCGGCATCTACGAAGCCCCCGGCATGGCGCTGCTGCACATCGCCTACGAGCGCCTGGTCACCGGCATTCACAACGAGGACACCATTGAACAGTACCGCATCAACGGCCTGCGCCTGGGCCGCCTGCTGTACCAGGGCCGCTGGTTCGACCCGCAGGCCATCATGCTGCGCGAGACCGCCCAGCGCTGGGTGGCCCGCGCCGTGACCGGCGAGGTGACGCTGGAGCTGCGCCGCGGCAACGACTACAGCATCCTCAACACCGAGAGCCCCAACCTGACCTACGCGCCCGAGCGCCTGAGCATGGAGAAGGTGGAAGACGCGCCGTTCAGCCCGCTGGACCGCATCGGCCAGCTGACCATGCGCAACCTGGACATCACCGACACGCGCGGCAAGCTGGGCATCTATGCCCACACCGGCCTGCTGGCCATCGGCCAGGGGCCGGAAATCTTCAAGCTCGAAGGCAGCAAGTAAACAACGGCAGGAGAAGGTCCTTTCCAGGGCACTCGTGGAACCGGCTTTGCCGGGCCACTGGGTGCGTCCCCCTCAGGGTGAAGCCGCGCAGCGGCGCAGGGGGGTCAGATCACCACCGGCTCCGGCTCCAGCCGGATGCCGAAGCGCTCGTACACGCTGGTCTGAATGGCCCGGGCCAGGGTCATGACCTCGCCGCCGGTGCAGGGGCGTTCGGGTGTGCCGCGGTTGACCAGCACCAGCGCCTGCTTTTCGTACACGCCGGCATGGCCCAGGGTCTTGCCTTTCCAGCCACAGGCGTCGATCAGCCAGCCGGCGGCCAGCTTGACGCTGCCGTCGGGCATGGGGTAGTGCACCACCTTGGGGTCGCGCGCGATGATGTCGGCGCACTGCTCGGGCGTGACGGTGGGGTTCTTGAAGAAGCTGCCCGCATTGCCGATGACGGCCGGGTCGGGCAATTTGGCCCGGCGGATGGCGACCACCCAGTCGAAGATTTGTTGCGCGTCCGGCTGGCGGATGCCGGATTCGTCCATCTTGCGCTCCAGGTCGAGGTAACCGAGTACCGGCTTCCAGGGCCTGGGCAGCCAGAATCGAACCCGCGTGATGAGGGCACGCGCGGCCAGACCCATGCCGCGCCCGTCGGACGCGGCGTGCTTGAACACCGAATCGCGGTAACCGAAGCCACATTGGGCCGCGTCGAGGGTGAAGGCGCGGCCGGTCTCCAGGTCGATGGCATCGAGCGAATGGAAACGGTCCTGCAGCTCGACGCCGTAGGCGCCGATGTTCTGCACCGGTGCGGCACCGACGGTTCCCGGAATCAGCGCCAGGTTCTCCAGCCCGGGCCAGCCCTGCTCCAGCGTCCAGGCAACCAGGTCGTGCCAGTTTTCGCCCGCGCCGGCTTCGACCAGCCAGCCTTTGCTGTTTTCTTCGACCAGGCAGCGCCCGGGTATCTCCACCTTGAGCACCAGGCCGGGCACGTCGCCGGTGATCACCAGGTTGCTGCCCCCGCCCAGCACAAAATGGGGTGCGCGGCCCCACTCGGGCTGGGCCATCAGGCCCAGCAGGTCGGACGGGTGCCCGATGCGCGCCAGCCGCTCGGCGCGCGCCGCGATGCCGAAGCTGTTGTAGGGCTGGAGGGAGACCTGTTTCTCGACTAACATGGCCGGATTGTCTCATTCACGCTCTTTCTGAACACCAGCCATGCCTTCTTTCGACACCAAACTGGAAGCCGATTTTGTCGAGGTGAAAAACGCCGTCGAGAACACCGCCAAGGAGATCGGGACCCGCTTCGATTTCAAGGGCACGAGTGCCGGCATCGAACTCAAGGACAAAGAGATCACGCTGCTGGGCGACGCCGACTTTCAGCTCCAGCAGGTGGAGGACATCCTGCGCAACAAGCTGACCAAACGCGGCGTGGACGTGCGCTTCCTGGACGTGGGCAAGGTCGAGAAGATCGGCGGCGACAAGGTCAAGCAGGTCGTGAAGGTCAAGAACGGTGTCAGCAGCGAAGACGCCAAGAAGATCCAGCAGGCCATCAAGGCCAGCAAGATGAAGGTACAGGCCGCCATCCAGGGCGACACGGTGCGGGTGACCGGCGCCAAACGAGACGACCTGCAGGCCGCCATCGCCCTGATCCGCGGCGAGATGAAGGACCTGCCCCTGTCCTTCGACAATTTTCGTGAGTGACCCCCTGAAACCATGCCCCGTTGCCTGACCGTCCTTGGTGCGCTGCTGCTGTTGCCGATCGGCGCGGCGATCGCCCAATCCGTGCTCCTGTCCGGCATCGCCGGAGGCAAGGCGCTGGTGGTGATTGACGGGGCGGCGCCGCGGTTCCTGGCGCCGGGGCAGGTCCACCAGGGCGTGAAGCTGATTGCCGTGCAAGGCCAGACGGCCACGGTGGAGGTGGACGGCCGGAGACAGGACCTGCATGTGGGTCAGGCGCCGGTGAGTGTGGGTGCCCGCCCGGACCCTGCTTCGGGAAGCCAGCGCATCGTGATGACGGCCGACGGGCAAGGGCACTTCACGCCACAGGGCCAGATCAACGGCCGCGCCGTGCAGTTCATGGTGGACACGGGAGCCACCCTGGTCATCCTGAGCGAGACCGAGGCGCGTCGCATCAACCTGCGTTTCGAGGAGGGCCAGCGGGTGCCCGTGGCCACGGCCAATGGCCAGGTCATGGGGCATCAGGTTCGCCTGGGCACGGTGCGCATCGGCAACGTGCAGGTGTTCGATGTGCCAGGCATCGTGCTGCCCCAGGCCATGCCCTATGTCCTGCTGGGCAACAGCTTCCTGACCCGTTTCCAGATGCAGCGCGCCGCCGACCAGATGACGCTGGAGCGGCGCTTCTGAGGCTTCGATGCGCCCGCGGCGGGCGGCTTTCAGGCGGCCGGCCCCTGGGCGGCGGTGACCACGATCTCGATACGGTAGGCCGGATTCGCCAGCGCGGCCTGCACCGTGGCCCGCGGCGGCGCGGTGCCGGGCACCACCCAGGCATCCCAGACTTCGTTCATGATCCCGATCTCGGTGATGTCGGACAGGAAGATCTGCGCCTGCAGGATGCGCGACTTGTCACTGCCGGCTTGCAGCAACCAGTGCTGCACCTGTTGCAGCACGTCTTCGGTCTGCCCGCGAATATCGGTGTCGCCGCGTTCGGGGACCATGCCGCCCAGGTAGACCACGCCGTTGAACACGGCCAGCTCGGAGTAGCGGTTCGACACACCGACACGCTGGATGACCATGTCGCTCATTTCTTGGCTCCCAGACGGCTTTCCTTGCCGGCGATCAGGCGGTTGATGTTCTCGGCATGCCGCCAGACCAGCAGCACTGCCATGACGGCCAGGGCCAGCACCTTCATGCCAGGCGCTTCCCAGGCGACACCCGAGCCGAACAGGTAGTAGACCGGCGCGAACACCGCCGTGACGATGGACGCCAGCGACGAATAGCGGAAGAAGAACGCGATGATGAGCCAGGTGGCCAGGCCGGCCAGACCCAGCCAGGGGTTGAAAGCGAAGATCACACCGGCGGCGGTGGCGACGCCCTTGCCGCCCTGAAAGCGGAAAAACACGGGCCACAAATGCCCCAGAAAGGCGGCCAGCCCGACCAGGGCCACCGTGCCATCACCCAGGCCCCAGTCCTCGCCCCAGGCCGAGACCAGCACCACCGGCAACCAGCCCTTGAGGGCGTCGAGCAACAGGGTCACCGCCGCGGCGGCTTTGCTGCCCGAGCGCAGCACGTTGGTGGCGCCCGGGTTCTTGCTGCCGTAGGAGCGCGGATCGGCCAGGCCCATCAGGCGGCTGACCACGACAGCAAAGGACAGCGAGCCGACCAGGTAGGCGAGCACAATGGCAAGGAAGGGGTAGGCTTGGTCCAAGGCGAATTCTCTTTGGGGCTGGAGCCCTTATTCTGCCAGCGCACACCGGACCGGCCGTGCCCCGAGCGGACCACTGAGCGCGGCCGGGTCGAGGCCGACCAGATAGCCCCGGCGTCCGCCGTTGATCCAGATGCGGGGCAAGGCCAGCACGGTCTCCTCCACGAACACCGGCATGGCCCGTTTCAGCCCGAAGGGCGAGGTGCCCCCGACCAGGTAACCGCTGTGCCGATTGGCGACCTCGGGCTTGCAGGGCTCGACCGATTTGACGCCGACCTGGCGCGCCAGGTTCTTGGTCGAGACGGTGCGATTGCCATGCATCAGAACGGCCAGGGGTCTGGCCGCCTCGTCCTGCATGATCAGGGTCTTGACCACCGCGTAGGGATCCAGGCCCAGCACGGACGCACTGTGCTGGGCACCGCCGTGCTCCAGGTACTCGTAAGGATGCTCGGTGAAGTCCACCCCACGCGCCTTGAGCCACGCGGTGGCGGGCGTCTCGGAGACATGCGCCTTTCTGGCCATCACTGCGCTGGGTCGCGTGCTTCCCAGCGAATGGCATCGACGGCGGCCAGCAACTCGGGCGAGAGCTGTACATCCCAGGCATCGAGACATTCGTCCAGCTGTGCCAGGGAAGTCACTCCGATGATGGTGCTGGCGACACGCCAGTTGCGGTAGCAGAAGGCCAGGGCCAGCTGCGACGGTGTCAGGCCGTGTTCGCGGGCCAGCGTGTTGTAGCGGCGGGCCGCGGCCAGGGACTCCGGGCGCCCCCAACGCTGCTTGCGCATCGATTCGAACAAGGCCATGCGCCCGTGGTCTCCGACCAGCCCGGTTTCGTCGTACTTGCCGGTCAACAGCCCGAAGCCGAGCGGCGAATAGGCCAGCAGGCCGACGCCCAGTCGATGGCAGGTTTCGTCCAGGCCATTTTCGTAGGACCGGTTGATCAGGCAGTAGGGGTTCTGCACGGTGGCCACGCGCGGCAGCCCGTGCTGCTCGGCCAGGCGCACGAACTCGTGCACACCGTATGGCGATTCGTTGGACAGGCCAATGGCTTTGACCTTGCCCTGGCGAACCAGCTGGTCCATGGCCTCCAGCTGCTCCTGGATCGGCGCGCAGTCCTTGTCTCTGGACGGGTCGAAGGACAAGGCGCCGAACGCCGGCACATTGCGCGCCGGCCAGTGGATCTGGTAGAGGTCGATGACGTCGGTCTGGAGCCGCCGCAGGCTGCCCTCACAAGCCGCCACGATCTCGGCCCTGGTGAGACCCGACGGCTCACCCCGGATCCAGGGCATGCCGCGCGAAGGCCCGGCCACCTTGGTGGCCAGCACCAGCTTCTCGCGAACGCCGGGACGACGTGAAAGCCAGCGGCCGATGATGGTTTCGGTGGCCCCGCAGGTCTCGGCCCGGGCGGGGACCGCATACATCTCGGCGGTGTCGATGAAGGTGACGCCGCGCTCGAGCGAGCGGTCGAGAATGGCGTGTGCGTCGGCCTCGCTGACCTGTTCGCCAAAGGTCATGGTGCCCAGGCAGATGGGATTCAGGCGCTGTTCGGCAACAACAAACGGGTTCGAGTTCATGACAAAGTTTGAAACAAGGCGCAAAAGGCATTGCGGAACTGTCTGCAGGAGTCTAACGTCAACATGACAGGCCCACAGGAATCGGCGGTTCTGCCATCGCCTGCCAACAGCCACGGACAAGGTTTTTTTCCAAAGGAAGCACCATGATGACTCTCGGACAACACCAGAAATCCCGCCCCTCCGTCCTTCTGCTTGCCCTCGCGGCATCGGGCGCATTCGTGCTGAGCGGCTGTGCCAACATGACCCAGACCCAGCAGGACACCACCAAGGGAGCCGCCATTGGCGCGGCGGCCGGTGCCGTTCTGGGCGCCGTGACCGGCGGCTCACGCAGTGCGGCCACCGGCGCTGTCATCGGCGCCGGTGCCGGCGCCATCGGCGGCTACATCTGGTCTCAGAAAATGCAGGAGCAGAAGGCCGCCATGGAGCGCGCAACGGCGGGGACCGGCATCCCGGGCAGCCCGACGGGCGACAAACCCCCCCCGCCCGATGTTTCGGCGGGCGCGGGGGTTTTTGTGGGGGGCCCCCCCCCCACGCCCCGCCGTGCGCCGACGAACCCGCCCCCCTCGATCCCGCCGCCGGACGTATCCGGGCGGACCCCGTGTATGCCGCCCGCGACTACCCGCCGATCGACCGCGCGACCATGGACGGTTTCGCCATCACCTTC
>CALMYH010000013.1 GCA_937873395.1 uncultured Burkholderiales bacterium | reverse complement strand
GCCTGCGGGTCGACTGGCCGGACGGCTTCGGCCTGATCCGCGCCTCCAACACCACCCCCGTGCTGGTGCTGCGCTTCGAGGGCCACACGCCGGAGGCGCTGCAGCGGATCCAGGACGACATGCTGTCCCGGCTGCGGCAGGTCAAGCCGGATGCGGTGGTGGGGGAGGCGGTCCATTGACGGCTATGCATCACGAACCGCTCGATCGCGTTACCGTCGTGCTGGTGACGTTTCACAGCGCGCACTGTCTGGAAGCACTGGAACCGCTGATTGCCCATTGCCCCCATGTGATCGTCTCGGACAATGGCAGCGATGACCAGACGCCGGAGATGGTGCGTGCCCGGTGGCCACATGCCATCGTGATGGAGCATGGCCGCAATCTTGGATTTGGGGCGGCGAACAACCGGGCACTGGCCCGGGTGCAAACCCCGTTGGCTTTTTTGCTGAATCCTGATTGTGAGGTGTCTCCAGATGGGCTGCGCCAACTCATCTTGGCTGCAGAAGCGCTGCCCGAGGCTGCTGTGGTCGCGCCCCAATTGTGCGCGGCGCAGGGTGTCCCTGATGTCAACTACCGGTGGCCGCGACATCTTTGGCGTTCGCGCGGACCCGGTGCCGATGGACCGTGCTGCGTGGGCTTCGTGGTGGGAGCGGCCATGCTGTTTCGTCTGGCGCGCTTTGAGGATGTGGGCTTTTTTGACGAACGCTTTTTCCTCTATTACGAGGACGATGACCTGTGCCTGCGTCTGTTTCAGAATGGAAAGCCGATGGTGATTTGGCCTGCAGTGAAGGCGCTGCACCGGTCACGCGGATCGGTCAAGGGCAGCACACCTTGGCGAAGCGAGTACCTGCGCGGCTACCACCACGCGCAATCCAAACTGACATACACTGCCAAACACCATTCAATCAAACAAGCCATCCGTCAGCGTAAAGCGGTCTTGTTAGGCACGTCCTTGGCCCTGCCTTTGCGTGTGATCGCATGGTCTCCGCGTCTTCTCGCCCGTATGCTTGGGCGGTGGGTGGGTCTGATGCAATGGCATCATCGCGAATGAACGGCCAGACCTGCAAAGTCGTTTCCGATGATCTAGAGCTTTTCTGTCCGATGCATCCGACGCCCAGAATTACCCTTCTGTTGCTCACCTTTAATCAAGAGTCGCTCGTCGAGGCAGCCGTCCGTTCGTGCTTGACACAGGACAGTGAACCGCTGGAGATCGTCCTTTCTGACGATGCTTCTACCGACGGTACGTACGACATCTTGTGTGCCCTAGCCGCTGCTTACAGGGGACCGCATGAGGTTCGTGTGCGACGCAACGGGGCCAACTTGGGAGTAGGTGAGCACTACAACGCGGCTGTTGCTGAATGCAAGGGCCAACTGATTGTCACGGCTGCAGGCGACGACATCAGCCTCCAGCATCGGGTTCGAACGCTTGTTGAAGCTTGGGATGCTACGGGTGGTGCAGTTGATCTGGTGTCCAGCCATTTGCTTGATATGACGCATGACGGTGCTGTGGTGGGGCAGATCAAGGTGGATGACCTGAAACGATGGACATCTCCCGATGACTGGGTACGAAAGCGACCTTACGTCGTGGGGGCGGCGCATGCGTTTACCCGGCGTCTCTTTGACCGTTTCGGCCCCATCGCACCCGATGTTCTATACGAGGATCAGATCATGGCTTTGCGGGCTAGTTGTTTGGGCGGAGGCCTCACGGTTGAGCAGCCGCTGCTCCAATACCGCAGGGGAGGCCTTTCTTCAGCGGCGATGGCGTCAGAAGCCTGGGTCCGTCGCCGCCATCTTCTCGTTAAGTATCGGCGACAGGCTGCTGTATTCCGGCAGGTATCCCTTGACTTGGGCAAGATCGGCAGACCTGATCTTTGCCTAGGTAAGGTGCTTGAAAAGCAAGTCCAGGCTGGACTGATCCTGAAACTACTGCAGGCTAGGAACTGGGGTGAACGATGGGATGTCGTTCGCAGGGCTGGGCCTCGGTATTTAGGGTGGACCCTTTTCCAGGCGTTGCGCCTTCCTGGGCGTCATGAGGCTGACGATTCACAGTTTGTTGCTTGAGATTGATGATGCCTCTGGTGATTTAAATGTACCACGTGGTGCCAAAGGAGAGGTACAATTATCAACGTTTTCTTTGCCTGGTGCTTTCTCGAAAGGTTAGGTTGTGCGAGACTTTTTCACGCAGCTGCGCAATGCATTTAGATTGAATCGGAAGTCGATTGCTATCGATCAGCATTACAATTTCTTCACCAATCGTCATCCGAGCTCATTTGTCGCAGACCAGCCGGGGCAGCCTGTCAAATCCAGACTCAAGTTGATTGCCTATTATCTGACTCAGTTCCACCCGATTCCGGAGAACAACATTGCGTGGGGCGAAGGGTTTACTGAATGGTCGAATACAAGCCGTGCTTATCCTCTCTTTGAAGGTCACTATCAGCCGCGACTGCCTGCATCGCTTGGATACTACGATCTTCGCATCTCAGATGTAATGGAAAAGCAGATCGCTATGGCCAAGAAGTACGGTGTGAATGGCTTCTGCTTCTACTACTATTGGTTCAATGGGAGGCGACTGTTAGAGCAACCTTTAAATCGGTTTCTAGATGATAAATCCTTGCAGATGGAATTTTGCTTTTGTTGGGCAAACGGAAATTGGACCAGGAAATGGGATGGTTCTGATCGCGAGATCATCGCTGAACAGAGGTACAGCGCGTCCAGTTATCATGACATCGTTAGAGACATGATTCCTGCATTTCACGACGAACGCTACATCAGAGTGAATAATAAACCCATCGTTATTATTTATCAGGTTCACGACATTCCGAACATAAAAGAGCTTTGCAAAATTTGGCGGGCCGCTTGTGCCGATGCTGGCATACCGGAGATTCTTATTCTTGCGTCGAACACGTTTAATTATTCTACGCCTCTAGAAGATGGACTGGATGGCATCGCGGAGTTCCCGCCGCACGGGTTGACTACGCGGTCAATCACAACGCAGAAGCAATTCTTTACTGGTGGTTTCTCAGGTCGTGTGTACGACTATGCGGCAGCGGCAAAGTTGGCGAGTGAGAAGGAGTTTCCAGATTATTTTTATGCCATGGGAGTCATGGTGTCATGGGACAACACTGCTCGAGTGGGGAATCGGTCTCGTATTTATGACGGTTCCAGTCCCGAGGCTTTTCGCAACTGGCTCGAAGCCAGCGCACAGAAGACCATGGGGCAGCATTCTGGGCCAGCACATTCGTTGTTATTTATTAATGCTTGGAATGAATGGGCTGAAGGTACCTATCTTGAACCTGACCAACATTTCGGTTATGCGTATTTGAGCGCTTGTCGAGACGTAGCGTCACAATATCCCGAATGAGAGAGTTGGAATGAATCATCTTGACATCGGATGTGGGGATGTGCCTCGCAATCCATACCACTGTAAAAACCTGTTCGCTGTTGACACGCGGGCATTGAATAATCTGAAGTCTAATGCAGAGCAGTTCACTTACCGACAGTCGAACTTTGCAATTGATCCGCTTCCTTTTGAAAGTCAATTTTTTGACTCAGTGTCGGCTTTCGATGTTATCGAGCATATCCCACGTCAGTTGTATATTGGTGATAGGGGTATGGTCTACCCGTTTATTAATTTGATGAATGAAATTCATCGTGTGCTAAAGCCCGGCGGGGTATTTCTTGCTACTACGCCAGGCTTTCCTCGGCAAGAGGCGTTTCAAGATCCAACTCATGTGAATATTATCACGCTAAACACTGCCTTATATTTCAATTCGGAATCGCCCCTTGCGGCCATGTATGGATTCACAGGCGCTTTCGAAATTCAGATGAATAAGTTCTGTGTGCGTAACAACTACATGGATCGACATATAGGCGCAACGCGTGCTTTTCTTCGGCGTTGGCATCGAAAATTGTTCAAGGGCGGGTGGCCTCACATAATATGGGAGTTCAAGGCGTTACCAGTTTCTTCTTGTCGCATCACGGACGATCGTAGGGAGGCTTGATGAATGAGTCAGGCCGCTCAGCGAACCAGTCTTTCCTGCAATCCTTTGGTAATCCTCCGGTGGAATCGATAATCAAGTGCAACACCCAACCGGTGCAGTGCCGCGTTGGGCAAGCACTGCGAACAACTCACCCCTGAAGAACGAGCAGCGATATGTATTGACCCAGTGAATTCCTGCTCAGGTGACCCTGTACCCGATTTGGTACCGCTTGGAAGTGGAGATTTCCGGCTCCTCTGAGATCGTCGTTGCAGGCAACTGCCTGCAACGACGGGCGAATTCGGCCGGCGTGGTCCAGTCCAGCGATGAGTGGGGGCGACTCTCGTTGTAGTACTGGCGCCAAACCTCGATTTTGAATCGCCCGGGGCAATTCACTTTGCAGGGGCTAGGTCATCATTTGGGGCGTTACTCTGTCAAGCGATACGACTCAAGCAACTGCTCCCAGTCAGCATCGTCCCAGTGGGGCGCGGTCTGCTTGTCCTTTTCCTTGCGCAAGGACCTGAGCAGGCGTTGCAGGTTGGCCTGTTTCCATTCTTCGCCGGGGCGCAGCTCGCACTTGTCGAAGTCCACGATCCATGCCTGTCCTCCATCTTCCAGCAGCAGGTTGTGGGCATTGAGGTCGGCGTGGAACACCTGGTGGTCGTGCAGGCGCCGAATGGCCCGGCCGAACGCTTTCCAGCCAGCCGGCGCCAATGGTGCAGAGCCCAGGCACTGCACCAGATTGCGGGCCCCCGGTATGGTCCGGACCATGATGTCGGCCCGGTATGTCCAGCCGGCCGAGACACAGCGCGCCGCCACCGGCGCCGGCACCGGCAGCCCCCAGGATCGCATCAGTCGCAGAAGCAGGAACTCGCGCATGGCACGGCTGCGCCACGGGTCGCGCCCGAGAAACCGGTCCCGGCTGAGTCGGGCCATGAGGCCACCGCGCCGGTAATGGCGCAGCACCACCGAGGTCTCACCCATCTCGACCACGTGCACCTGCCCCCGGCCGCTGCCGGTGGCCATCGGTTGCCCGCGGGACGCATTCCCCGCCAGGTCGAGGTCTGCGTTTTGCAGAGCAGGCACCAGAGCCGGGTCGAACCAAAGGTGGACGCCGCCTGAGGACGTCTCGCAGATCCGGCCCAGTGCGCCCGGCACATCGCCCGAAAGCCGTGGCGCGAGGGCGTCCAGCGTGCGTCGGGTGGCGCCCTGGTGCTGCCTGACCATGGCCTCGCCCTGGCGGCCCATGGCAAGGAAAGGGGCGGGATCGTGGTAGGCCCTGCGGACCTGATCGGCCAGTGCCTCGGCCGATGGCACGCGCACGCCCGCTCCGGACGCCGCGATGGCTTCGTAAAGCGGCTCGAAGTTCTGCGTGTGTGGGCCGAACAGCACCGGCTTGCCGAAGGCCATGGCCTCCAGCGGGTTGTGGCCACCCACCGACGCCAGGCTGCCGCCAACGAAACACAGGTCGGCCTGGCGGTACCAGCGCGGCAGCTCGCCCATGGTGTCGCCCAGCCACACGGCAGTCTCGCCTGTGGCCTGCTGTCCGAGGCTGTGGCGTACAAAAGGCAGGCCGCTGAGTTCCAGGCGCCGGGCCACGTCGTCAAAGCGCTGCGGATGCCGCGGCACCAGCACCAGCAACAGGGCAGGGCATGCCTGCCTCAAGGCCGGCCAGGCGGCCAGCAGGACCTCTTCGTCCGCTGCGTGGGTGCTGCCCGCCACCACCACCTGTCGCCCGGCCAGACCAGCCTCGCGGTTCCCGGCATGGGTGTCTGTATCGATGGTCAGGTCGAACTTCAGGTTGCCCAGGTTTAGGCAGCGTTCCGCGGACACGCCCAGCTCGGTGTAGCGGGCGGCACTGTCGGCGTCTGCGGCCAGCACCAGCGACAGTCGGGGCCAGATTGGTCTGAACAGCCGGCGCCAGCGCCGGTAGGTTCGCGCCGAGCGCTCGCTCAGGCGTGCATTGACCACCACCACCGGTATGCAGCGCAGCGCGCATTGCCACAGCAGCTCGGGCCAGATCTCCCGCTCCATCAGCACCAGCAGGCGCGGGCGCAGCCGGTCCAGAAAACGGGCCGTGGCACCCACGGTGTCCAGCGGCAGGTAGGCATGCCGGATGTCCGACCCCCAATGGTCGCGCAGGGTCTGCAGGCCGGTGGGTGTGACCGTGCTGACTGTCAGGCTGTGCGCTGGCCAGTCGTGCTGCAGCGCGGCGATCAGGGGCCGCGCGGCCTGCACCTCACCCACCGAGGCGGCGTGGATCAGGATGCCGCCGCTTGCTTCGGCCGGAGCGTCGCAGTACCCCAGCCGCTCGCCCAGGCGCTCGGCATACAGCGGCTCCCGCCGTCCGCGCCACCACAGCCAGGCCAGCGCCAACGGCCACAAAAGGCGCGCCAGCAACCGGTAGACGCGGTGGGCCGGCGTCAACGCCAGTGTTCTGCGACCCATGCGGTGGGCAGCACCCGCCGGTACCACTTGCCGCTGACACCGGCGATGGCGTCGGGCGGATTGGGCTTGCCGTGAAACGCAATCACCCGGGCTCCCGGGGGAATGACCGGCGGCGCAAACCAGCTCATCAGGCCACGGCGCATGCAATGGCGCTTGAAACTGCGGCACCATTCGTCCGGCCAGTAGCTCACCTTGCCCTGGCGCCCCAGATACCCGGTGATGAACTCCTGCTCGTTGCGGACCTCTTCGACGGACCTGGGGTAGCCGTTCTTCAGGTGGTCGAGCGCATCGGCATGGGCGCCGATGGTGAACAGGTAGACCGAGGTGTTGCCGGTCCCGTCGCTCTTGTCCCATTCCTTGATCACCACGAATTCGCCGGTCTGATCGAAGAAGGGGTCCAGGCTGTCGACGATGACGATGTCCAGATCCAGGAACAGGGTCCTGCCCTGCAGGTCGTACAGCGGGTTGGCAAAGCTGGTCAGCTTCAGCCAGCCGTGGGCAAAGGTCCAGGGCTTGCGCTGGTCGAACTCGTCAAACCCCACCGGGGGAATCGGCTTGACCTCGATGCCGGC
>CALMYH010000012.1 GCA_937873395.1 uncultured Burkholderiales bacterium | reverse complement strand
AACTCCAGCTGCTTGTTGCCGCCCACCGGGTCGAGCAGGCCCGCATGGGTGACGGTGATGCCCGGCACACTGCGAAGCCGTTCGCGCAAAACGGCGGACATGGCATCGGCGTTGCGGTCGCGCTGGTCCCGGTCGACCAGACGGACATACACGTTGGCGTACATCTTGCCCTGGGCGCTGCCGGTGTTGATGGTGGTCAGCGTGTAGCGGACCTCAGGGAACTCGCGCAGCAGGGCCTCGACCTGGCGGGCCTTCGCTTCCGTGGCCTCCAGCGAAGAGCCGACGGGGGTGTGGAAGCTCAGGCTGGTTTCGGAGAAATCTGCCTTGGGCACGAACTCGGTGCCGAGCAGGGGCAGCATGGCGATGCTGCCGGCGAAGGTCCCACCGGCCAATGCCAGGGTGGCCAGCTTGTGCCGCAGCGACCATTTCAGCGCCGACTGGTAGAACTCGGTCAGTTCGTCCTGCAGGCGGTCGAATCGGTGGGTGACACGCCCGATCGTGCGGTCGTACAGGCTGCGCGGTTGCCAGGGCTTGCCGTGCTGCTCGATCGCCGGGTCGTGCCAGACCGAGGACAGCATGGGGTCGAGCGTGAAACTCACGAACATGGAGATCAGCACCGCCGCCACCATGGTGATGCCGAATTCGTGGAAGAACTTGCCGATGATGCCGCCCATGAAGCCGATGGGCAGGAACACCGCCACGATGGAAAGCGTGGTCGCCAGCACCGCCAGGCCGATTTCCTGGGTGCCGTCCATGGCGGCGTCGAACGGACGCTTGCCCATCTGGGCGTGTCGCACGATGTTCTCGCGCACGACGATGGCGTCGTCGATCAGCAAGCCGATGGACAGGGTCAATGCCATCAGCGTGATCATGTTGATGGTGAACCCGAACAGGTTCATGAAGAAGAAGGTGCCGATGATGGCAATCGGCAGTGTCAGTCCGGTGATGACGGTGGATCGCCAGGAATTGAGGAACAGGAACACGATGAGCACCGTCAGAAGCGCACCCTCGATCAGGGTCTGGCGCACATTGGTCACCGACACGCGGATGGGTCGTGAACCGTCGGCCACCGGCTCCAGCCGAATGCCCGGCGGCAGCTCCGCGCGCAGGCTGTCAATGGTGGCCTGCAGGCTGTCGACGACGGCAATGGTGTTCTCGTCCTGCGCCTTCTGCACCTGCAGCAGCAGGGTTCGCTCACCGTTGTAGAGGGCCCGGCTTTGCACGTCTTCGGTGCCATCGACCACGTTGGCGACCTGCCCCAGGCGAATCGGCGTGCCACCCCGGCGGGTCACGATGAGCTGGTTGAAGTCCTGCGGGTCGCGCACGCGGGACAGCACCTGGACCACCCGTTCCTTTTCTCCGCTGTCCAGGGTGCCCACCGGCAGGTCCTGGTTGTCGGCGCGCAGGGCCGCGACCACCTGCTCGGGCATGACGCCCAGGGCTTCCATGGACGACGGATCCAGGTGGATGTTGACCGCGCGCCGGGTGCCGCCGACCAGGTTGACCGAGCCGACGCCACGCACGTTTTCCAGGCGCTTCTTCAAGGTCTGCTCGGCCCAGGTGGTCAGTTCCACCATGGACGGTGGGGGGTTCGCCGTGCCTGCGGCGGCCGAGCCCGGCGCCGTGTTCCCGTCGTCCGACAACACCGCCACCGACCAGATGGCCCGGCTGGCGGGGTCGAAGCGCAGGACTCTGGGCTCTTTCACCTCGTCGCGCAGGGTCGGGCGCAAGGTTGCCAGCTTCTCGCGCACGTCGTCGGCGGCCTTGCGCCCGTCGATGTGCAGCTGGAACTCGATGATGACCACCGACTGGCCTTCGTAGCTGCGGGACGTCAGGGCGTTGATGCCGGCGATGGAGTTGACCGATTCTTCCACCTTGCGGCTGACTTCGCTCTCGACAATTTCGGGTGAGGCTCCCGGGTAGGCGGTGGTGATCACCACCACCGGAAAGTCGATGTTCGGAAACTGGTCGACCTTCAGCCGCTGGAACGCGAACAGGCCCAGCACCACGAAGGCCACCATCACCATGGTGGCCATGACCGGGTTGTGCAGTGAGACGCGGGTGAACCACATGGGGCTGCTGCCTCAGGGCCGCTGGGCTTCGGGCAGGCTGACAGAGGTTCCCTCGCGCAGCACGCCCGTGCCGGCACGCAGCACCAGAGTCGCTTCAGGCACACCTTCCACGCCGGTCACGGGGCGTTCGCCCGCCAGGCCCTCGATGAGCACGCGCACCGGCAGGTGTCGGACCCGATCGTCGATCACGGCCTGGACATAGGGCTCGGGCTTGTCGTTTCGCACCGTGGCTGCCGGTACAGCCACCGCCTGCTGGCCGCCGGTCACGACATGGCCTCGGGCAAACAGGCCCTGACGCAGTCCCGGCGTGGCCGGCAGGCGAAGGTAGACCAGCACGGCCCGGCTGCCGGCCTGCACGTTGGGGTTGATGCGGTCCACCACACCGTCGACAGGCTCAGGCAGACCCTCCACCCGCAGCACGGCCCGCTGGCCGATGGTCACCAGGGCGGCATCGGCAGGGCTGAGAGCGGCTTCGATCTCGAACGCCGACAGGTCCACCACCTCGAGGATGCGGGTGTCGATGCCGACCCGCTCCCCGTTCTGTACATAACGCGCCGACACCTGGCCGGCCAACGGCGATCGCAGCACCGTGTCGTCCAGTGTCTTGCGGGCAATGTCCAGGGAGGCCAGGGTCGCCTGTAGAGTGGCCTCGGCTGCCTCAAGGTTCGCCTGCGAGTTCTCCAGTGCCGTTGCCGAAATGAATCCCTTTTGCACCAACGCCTGGTTGTTGTCCAGGGTGCGCCGCGCAATCTGCACCTGGGACCGGGCCGATGCGGCCTGCTGTTCGGCCTGGCGAACCCGGGCGCGTGCCTCGGTCGGATCGATGCGGGCGAGCACTTCGCCGGCCTGGACCGGATGGCCTTCTCGCTTGCGCAATCCTTGCACCTCGCCGGCGACCCGAGCCTTGATGGCTGCCGTCTGAAGCGCACGCACCGCGCCGGACACCGGGGCGGTGGAGGTGATGGTCATGCGTTCTGCCGTCGCCAGATCCCCAGGCTCCAGGGCGAAGACGGGCGGTTGCTGCAGTGCGGCCGCGGCTGCCGCGGCCGCCGTCTGCTGTTCGGCACGGCGCTCAAGGGCTTTCCAGACCCCCCAGGAGGTGGCCAGCAGCAGCAGGGACAGGATCAGCCAGAATTTCCAGTGGGCGCGCAAGATGCTCATGATGGGTGGGGTGGTAGGACGCCCTCAGGCGGCGCGGCGCAGCAGCATGCCCTCGAGCAGCAAGGTGGCCTGGCTGTCGATGAAGCGCAGCGGGTCGATGGATTCATCGCGCGGGCAGCACGGTGCCAGCGAGTGTTTCCACATGATCAGGAAGATCATGGGTGCAATCAGGCTGTAGATGGCGTGGTCCAGGTCCAGTGACTGGAATTCACCCCGGTCCATGCCCCGTTGCAGCACGCGCCGGATCAGCTGGTGTCCGGGTGTGATGACCTCGTGCTGGTAGAAGGCGGCGATTTCCGGGAACAGGCTGGCCTCGCTCATCACCAGCTTGGTGATGCCTGCTGCCTGAGTTTGACCGACGCGTTCCCACCAGGAGTGCATCAGGTGGCGCACCAGCGAGGCGGTGTCGCCTTCGAAGCGGTCCAGCTCTTCGTTCCATTCGGCAAACCGCCCGGCGATGGTTTCGCGCACGACCGCCTTGAACAACTCTTCCTTGCTGGGAAAGTAGAGGAACAGGGTGCCTTTGGACACCCCGGCCCGGTGGGCCACTTCTTCCACCCGCGTGGCGGCAAAGCCCTTTTCGACGAACAGGCTCAGGGCCGCGTCCAGCAATTCGCCCGGACGCGCCTCTTTGCGCCGGGCACGCCGGGGTGCCGAAGTTTCTTGCAGCAATGACATGCCGTCATTTTACTGACCAATCGGTTATTAAGGAGGCTTCGATCCGAATTTCCCGCGCCGCTGCGGCCGGTGCACACGACCGGTATCAGTCGATGCGCATGCCCACCCGCGCGATGCGTCCGTGGGCATCCAGGCTGCGCACGCTGAGCTCGGCGTGGCCCAGGTGCACGCTGTCGCCGATGACCGGCGGGCGTGCCAGCGAGGCCAGCATCCAGTCTCCCAGGGTGCTGGGCGCGTCGGCTGGAACCGGCAGGCCATAAAACGTGCACAGCCCGTCCATGGGCGTGGAGGCGTCCAGTTCGAAGTCGCCGAACACTCGGCGGGCCTCGGCCTCGTCGTCCAGGTCGGGCAGTACCACACCCAGGCGGCGCGCGCTCCAGGCAATGGTCGAGCCTTGCAGCAGCAATGAGGCCAGCACCACCACAAAAGCCACATTGAAGAAAGTCTTGGCGCCTTCCACACCCGCCATCAGCGGAAACACGGCCAGCACGATCGGCACCGCGCCGCGCAGACCCACCCACGAGATGTAGCCGATTTCCCGCCGGGGGAAATGCAGCGGTGCCAGGCAGAGCCAGACAGCGACCGGGCGAGCCACCAGCATCAGCACCAGCGAGACCCCCAGGGCCGGCCAGAGCGTGCGCAGCAGGTCGGTGGGGGTCACCAACAGGCCGAGCAGCAGGAACATCCCGGCCTGGGCCAGCCAGGCGTAGCCGTCCATGGCCGACAGCGAGGAGCGCACCACCCGCTTGGCGCGGTTGCCGGCGACCACACCCATGACGTAGACCGCCAGGAAGCCCGAGCCGCCCAGCCAGGTGGTGCCGGCGAACACCGCCAGACCGCCCGAGACGATGAGCAGGGCCCGGATACCGCCGCCGACGTCGTGAGAGCCGGCCACACGATGCAGCAGCGCCGCCATCGCAAAGCCACTGCCCAGGCCGAGCGCCGTTCCCCAGCCGAACTGCTGCAGCAGGTTGTAGACGACATCCAGAATCCCCACCCCCGCGCCACTGCCCGGGTTGGCCTGCATGAACAGCGCCACGCCGATCAGGGCCAGCGTCAGATAGACCGCCATCGGGTCGTTCATGCCCGATTCGATTTCCAGTGTGGCCGCGACCCGTTCGTTGAGCTTGACGCCGGACGTCTTGAGCAGGGCAAACACCGCGGCAGCATCGGTGGAACCGACGATGGCGCCCAGCAGGAATGCCATGGGCCAGCTCAGGTCCAGCAGCCAGTGCGCCGCGAGGCCGGTGATGGCGGCACAGATGACCACACCAAGGGTGGCCAGCAGCAGCGACGCCTTCAAGCCGGTGCGGAAGGTCGCCAGGTCGGTTCGCAGTCCGCCGTCGAGCAGGATCACGGCCAGCGCTACGTTGCCGACCCAGAAGCTCACGGTGAAATTGTTGAAGGCCAGGCCGCCGGGGCCGTCTTCCCCCGCCAGCACCCCCACGACCAGGAAGACCAGCAGAAAGGAGAAGCCGGCGCGCGTGGAAAAAACTCCCGCCAGGACGCTGATGAACACCAGGGCCGCGGCGGCGAACAGGGGCAGACTGAGAAAATCCAGCGACAGGGACATGCGTCGAAGCTACCAGAAATCGGATGGATTCCCGGCCTCTGCCCGCAAAATCCGTGCCTTGCCACGGCACCGACCAAAAGAGAGGGCTGCGCGCGGCAGCCCTTTTCAGGCAGGTGGCGTTCGATACATTCAGTTCGAAAACGCCGCCATCCCGGTGATCGCCCGGCCCAGGATCAGCGCATGCACGTCGTGTGTGCCTTCGTAGGTGTTGACCACCTCCAGGTTCACCAGGTGGCGGGCCACGCCGTACTCGTCGCTGATGCCGTTGCCGCCCATCATGTCGCGGGCCATGCGGGCAATGTCCAGCGCCTTGCCGCAGCTGTTGCGCTTGAGGATGCTGGTGATCTCCACCGCGGCGGTGCCTTCGTCCTTCATGCGGCCCAGGCGCAGGCAGCCCTGCAGGCCCAGGCTGATCTCGGTCAGCATGTCGGCCAGCTTCTTCTGGATCAGCTGGTTGGCGGCCAGCGGGCGGCCGAACTGCTGGCGGTCCATCACATATTGGCGGGCGCGGAAGTAGCAGTCTTCGGCTGCGCCCAGCGCGCCCCAGGCGATGCCGTAGCGGGCGCTGTTCAGGCAGGTGAACGGGCCCTTGAGGCCACGCACGTCCGGGAAGGCGTTTTCTTCCGGCACGAACACCTCGTCCATGACGATCTCGCCGGTGATGGAGGCGCGCAGGCCGACCTTGCCGTGCACGGCCGGGGCGGACAGGCCCTTCCAGCCTTTTTCCAGGATGAAGCCGCGGATCTGGCCACCGTCGTCCTTGGCCCAGACCACGAACACGTCGGCGATGGGGCTGTTGGTGATCCACATCTTGGCGCCGCTCAGGCTGTAGCCGCCGTCGACCTTGCGGGCGCGGGTGATCATGCTGCCCGGGTCGCTACCGTGGTTGGGTTCGGTCAGGCCGAAGCAGCCGATCCATTCACCGGTGGCCAGCTTGGGCAGGTACTTCTGTTTCTGCGCTTCGCTGCCGAATTCGTTGATCGGCACCATCACCAGCGAACTCTGCACGCTCATCATGGAGCGGTAGCCGGAGTCCACGCGCTCGACCTCACGCGCCACCAGGCCGTAGCAGACGTAGTTCAGGCCGGCGCCGCCGTACTGCTCGGGGATGGTGGGGCCCAGCAGGCCCAGCTCGCCCATCTCACGGAAGATGGACACATCGGTGGTTTCGTTGCGGAAGGCGAGCTGCACACGCGGCAGCAGCCGTTCCTGGCAGTAGGCACGGGCGGCTTCCTGCACCTGGCGTTCGTCGTCGCTCAGCTGGGCGGTGAGGTGGAAGGGGTCTTCCCAGCTGAAGGTGTTTTTGGTCGATGCCATGGGTGGGTCTCCTGTATGGGGTTGGTGGCGATTGTCGTGGCCTGATGAATAGCTGTCCAATATTGATCGGCGATAGATCAATACATAATTCGTATTTATGGAGTTCCGCCACCTGCGCTGTTTCATTGTGCTCGCCGAGGAGCTGCATTTTGGTCGTGCGGCCCAGCGCCTGGCCATGACCCAGCCGCCCTTGTCCATGGCCATCCAGCAGCTCGAGGCGGGCGTGGGTGCGCGATTGTTCGAGCGCAACAGCCGCGGCGTGGCGCTCACCGCGGCCGGCCAGACTTTTTTGCCGCGCGCCCAGGCCTTGCTGGAGCAGGCGGCGCAGGCCGCACGCGAGGCGCGCGATGTGGGGCAGGGCCTGGCCGGCCAGTTGCAGATCGGCTTTGCCGGCACGGTGCTGTACCGCGGACTGCCGCAGGTCTTGCGCGATTTTTCGGCGGCGCACCCGCGCTTGCGGCTGGCCTTGCGCGAGCTCAGCAGCAGCGAGCAACTGGTGGAGCTGGTGCACGACCGGCTGGACCTGGGCTTTGTTCACACCACCCGCGTGCCGGCGGGTTTCTCGCAGATCCTGGTGTCCAGCCAGCCCTTTGTGGCCTGCCTGCCGGCTAGCCACCCGCTGGCCCGGCGCAAGGCGCTGGCACTCGACGGTCTGAAGGATGAGGCCTTCGCCATCGTGATGCGGGCGGTGTCTCCCGACTACCACGACCGCATTCTGGCGGCCTGTGCCGACGCAGGTTTTGAGCCGGCCCTGGGCTTCGAATTGCGCCACTGGCTGAGTGTGGTGTCGGTGATCGCCCAGGGCCTGGGCGTGGGCCTGGTGCCGGCCGCTCTGCAGCAGGCGGGTCTGCCCGGTGTGATATTTGTGCCCCTGGACCGGCCGCTGGCACCCTACGACACCCACTGCCTGTGGCGCACGGGTCGGGACGGAGGCCCCATGGGGGCATTTCTGGCGGCGGTGCGCGCAGCGGCGCAGCCGGGGCATCATCGGGCCCATCCATGAGATCAAGCGGAGACCGGCCATGAACGATTCACAGACCCTGGTGCTCGGCGGCGGCTGCTTCTGGTGCACCGAAGCCGTGTACAAAGAGGTGCGCGGCGTGCTGGACGTCGAATCCGGCTACAGCAACGGGCAGGCCGCCCGGCCCAGCTACGAAGACGTCTGCACCGGACTGACCGGTTGCAACGAGGTGGTGCGGCTGGTCTACGACCCGGCGCAGGTGAGCACCCGCGAGCTGCTGGAGGTGTTCTTCCTCATCCACGACCCGACCACGCTCAACCGCCAGGGCAACGACGTGGGCACCCAGTACCGCAGCGGCATCTACTTCACCAGCGAGGAACAGCGCGCGACGGCCCAGGCGCTGATCGACGAACTGACGGCAGACCGCGCGTTTGCCCAGCCCATCGTGACCGAGCTGCTGCCCCTGGCGCACTACTGGCCGGCCGAGGACTACCACCAGGATTTTTTCGAGCGCAACCCGCACCAGGGTTACTGCCTGGCGGTGGCGGCGCCCAAGGTCGAAAAGCTGCGCCGCAGCTTCGCCCGGCTGGTGAAGTGAGCCGGCGGTCGCCGCTTCAGGTGCGCGCCAGCCGTGCGCGCAGGCGGGGCCATTGCACAATGACCGCCAGGCCGCCCAGCACCAGGGCGCAGGCCCACAGTTTCCAGGCCGGCAGGCTTTCGCCCAGCGCCCACGCGGACGCGCTCAGACCGAACACCGGCACCAGCAAGGCCATGGGCGTGACCGTGGCCGCCGGGTGGCGCGCCAGCAGCCAGTTCCAGGCCCCATAGCCGAACAGGGTGTTGCCGACCGCCTGCCAGACCACCGTGGCCCAGATCAGCCCGTCGGCGGCCACCAGCGCCTGTCCAATCTGGGCCGGCCCCTCCAGCCAGAGCGACAGCCCCAGCAGCGGGGGCACGGCAAACACGCTGCTCCAGACCATGAAGTGCAGCATGTTAACCTGACCACAGCGCTTGACCACCAGGTTGGCGCCGGTCCAGCACAGGGCCGCCGCCAGCACCAGCGCGATGCCCAGGGGCGTGGCGTCGGCGTCCAGCCGGCTGGCGATCAGTCCCAGCCCGAGCAGGGCCAGCACCAGGCCGACCAACTGGTAGGCATGCACCCGTTCGCGCATCAGCCACAGCGACAGGCCGATGGTGAAGAACACCTGCATCTGGACCACCAGCGAGGCCAGGCCGGGCGAGATGTGGCCATTCATGGCCACGAACAACAGGCCGAACTGGCCCACCCCCAGCAGCACGCCGAAGGCCGCGAGCATCGGCCAGCCGACCGCGGGGCGCGGCACGAACAGCAGCCAGGGCAGGGCCGACAGGGCAAAACGCAGGGTCGCCAGCAGAAACGGCGGCATGCCGTCCAGGCCCCAGCGTATGACGACGAAGTTGGTGCCCCAGACCGCCACCACGGCGAGGGCAAGAAGCAAGTGTGGGAAGGGCAAGCAGGGGTCTTCGAAGGATCGCAGCTGCGAGCATATCGCCTTTGTCGACGGCGGGTGCAGCGCGCGCGGGCCGGTGGTTCAGGCCCTTCTCCCTCGCCTTGCCGGGTTCAGGGGCGGCCGACGGCTCCGAGCAGCGCAGCCGTGTTGTGGCGCACCATGTCGATGTAGGTGGCCGCCGGTCCGCTGGGATCCGAGAGCGAATCCGAAAACAGCACACCCGACGGTTGAACGCCGGTTTCCCGGGCTATCTGCTCGATCAGCCGCGGATCCGAGATGTTCTCGACAAAAAGCGCGCGGATGTTTTCGGTCTTGATCTGGCGGATGAGGCGGGCCACACCACGTGCCGAAGCCTCCGCTTCGGTGCTGACGCCCTGAGGCGACAGGAACTGCACCCCATAGGCGCGACCGTAGTAGGCGAAGGCGTCGTGTGAGGTGATCACCTTGCGCCGGTCAGCCTCCATCGCATTCCAGGCGGCACGGACCTCACGGTCGAGATCCCGCAGGCGCTCGGTGTAGACCCGCGCATTGGCCTGGTAGCTGTCGCAGCCCTGGGCGTCGACCTGGCAAAGGCCCTGGGCGATGTTGCCGACGTACACCATCACGTTTTTCGGGTCCTGCCAGGCGTGCGGATCGTGGTGTCCGTGGCTGTGCCCATGGCTGTGTCCATGGCCGTGTTTGCGATCTTCTTTCATGGCCTCAACGCCCTGCGACACCACGGTGTGCAGGCCCTTGTAGCCAGAGGATCGGATGAGCCGGGTCATCCAGCCTTCGAAGCCCAGTCCGTTGGAAAACACGATGGCGGCGCCGGTCACCGTCCGCGCGTGAGAGGGGGAAGGCGAGAAGACGTGGGCGTCTTCGCCAGGTCCGGCCAGCGTGAAGACCTGCACACGGTCACCACCGACTTGGCGGACCAGGTCGCCCAGGATGCTGAAGGTGGCCACAGCCTTGACCTGGGGCCTGTGGGTCTGGGCGCTGGCGGTGGTGGTGTGCAGGGCCATGGCGCCCAGCAGTGCGGCGAGAAGGTGTCGGCGAAGGGTCATGGTTCAGGCTTTCAGGTGGGGTTGCAGGGATGGGCGTTGGCGCAAGAGGCCCTGGCGCCCGACGAACATCGACCCCAGGTACAGAGCACCCAGGGACAGCACGATGGCGGGGCCTGTGGGCACGTCGGCGTGGTAGGACAGCAGCAGACCGGCAAGGCTGGCGAACAGGGCGAACAGGCTGGAGAGCACCAGCAAGGCGGTGATCTCGCGCACCCAGAAACGCGCGGTCGCCGCCGGCAGCACCAGAAATCCCACCGCCATCAGCGTGCCCAGCGCGTGAAAGCCGGCCACCAGGTTGAGCACCAGCAACACCAGGAATCCGTAATGGGCCACCGGGCTCCAGCGACTGACCGAGCGCAGGAAGACCGGGTCCAGGCACTCGAGCACCAGCGGGCGGTACAGGACCGCCAGACCCAGTAGGGTGAGGCTGGCCACCCCGACCATCAGCCACAGGGCGTCGTCGTTCAGGGCCAGCACGGTGCCGAACAGCACATGCAGCAGGTCCACGTTGCTGCCGCGCCAGGACACGATCAGCACACCCAGTGCAAGCGAAATCAGGTAGAACGCCGCCAGGCTGGTGTCCTCGCGCAGGACCGTGCTGCGGGCCACCAGCCCCGATCCGATGGCGACGATCAGGCCGGCCACCAGCCCACCCAGGGTCATGGCCCCGACCGACAGACCGGACACCAGGTAGCCGACCGCCGCGCCTGGCAGGATGCCGTGGGCCATGGCGTCGCCAGTGAGGCTCATGCGACGCAGCATGAGAAACACACCCATGGGAGCCGCACTGACAGACAGGGCCAGGCAGCCCAGCAAGGCCCGCTGCATGAAGCCGAACTCGGCGAACGGGGCCAGTCCCAGCCAGTCCAGCCAGATCGAAGGTGGCAGCGCCATGGCGGTGTCGTTCATGGCGTCACCTGCCTGGGGCTGGCAGAGACCGGAAAGCCCGCAATGGCCTCTGCATGCTGGCAAACGGGTGCGGATTCGTCCCAGGCCTCGGTCATCTGGCGGGCGCGTTGCAGGTTGCCCGGGGTGAGCACGTCATGGGTGCGGCCAAAGGCCACGGCCGAGCGGGCCAGCAACAGGGTCTCGGGGCAATGCGCCATCACCTGCGGCAGGTCGTGCAGCACCACCAGCACCGTCTTGCCCGCCTGGTGCCACTGGGACAGGATGGCCAGCAGGTCTTCGGTCGTTCTTGTGTCCACGGCGGCAAACGGCTCGTCCAGCAGCACCAGGTCGGCGTCCTGCAGCAGCAGGCGGGCGAACAGGGCGCACTGGAACTGTCCCCCGGACAGCGTGTCCAGCGTCCGGTGACCGAACTCGCCCAGCCCCACGGTTTGCAGGGCGTCCTCGCATCGGTGGCGCTGACCGCGTGTGAGGCCGCCAAGGGCGCCGACTTCGTGCCACAGGCCCATGGCCACCAGATCGGCCACCCGTATGGGAAAGTCCCGGTCGATCTCGCTGTGTTGAGGAAGGTAGGCGACGCGCAGGCCGCTCAGTCCATGAACCACGCCTTGCATGGGTGGCAGCAGCCCGGCCAGGGCCTTGAGCAGGGTCGTTTTGCCACTGCCATTGGGCCCGACCACACCGACCAGGCTACCGGGTGCCAGGGTGAGCGACAGGTGGTGAACCGCCGGGTGTCGCTCGTACCCCAGGGTCAGGTTGTCCAGGTGGATGGGGTGGGCCATGGGCGTGTTTCTCATCCGATCACCAGCCACAGAGCCAGCCAGAGCCCGAGGCAGAGGGGCAGGACGAACGCCAGCCTTCTTGCGAGCGACTGCACGATGGCCGATGCAGGATGTGGACGGGAGGGTGGGCGGACCATGGCCTGAGCGGTTAAGATGGCGGCTATCGCAA
The DNA here is from genome assembly GCA_937873395.1 of uncultured Burkholderiales bacterium. Classification (GTDB taxonomy): domain Bacteria; phylum Pseudomonadota; class Gammaproteobacteria; order Burkholderiales; family Burkholderiaceae_C; genus Hydrogenophaga. The sequence continues at coordinate 41,752 of CALMYH010000012.1, read as the reverse complement.
CTTGATTGCGTTTAAGGGGCGCATCATAACGCAACCAAGTTGCGTTATGGGTGCTCGACCGCTGCTTTGTCCATTCCGTTCTTGTTGTTGCTCAAGCCGTGGCCTCTCCCACACCTGACCGTGATTTGTTGATGCAGCGCCTGGACAAGGCGGGGCTCAGGCGCACGCGGGCCACCGAGGCGGTGGTCGGTCTTTTCCAGTCCGATCCAGGGTGGTCACCGTCACACGCCGAACTGGAGGCGGCGCTGCAGTCGTCGGGGCTGCAGGTGAACCGGGTCACGCTCTACCGCTTGCTCGACCGCCTGGTCGAGGCGGGCATGCTGGAGCGCCACACCACAGGCGACGACAGAAGCTGGCGATTTGCCCTCGCGGCAGATCAGACCGGGGTGGTGCCCCGCTTCGAGTGCGACGCCTGTCACCGACAGTTCAGGCTGACCGATGCCAGCGAACCCACTCAGGCTGTCGCACAGCAGCTGCTGAACACCCTGGCCCACCTGGGTCACCAGGGTCAGCGTGTGGACCTGTCGATCCACGGCACCTGCGCGGTGTGTGTGGACCCGAATAGCCCGGTCGGGTCGGGCGGAGAAACCGCAGCGTGATCGAGTCCCAAGGTTTGGCGGCGCGTTATCCGTCCGGTACCAGGCTGGGTTTTCCCGACGTGAGCCTGGCCCAGGGACATACCCTGTTGCTGCACGGCCCCTCTGGTTGTGGGAAGTCGACCTGGTTGGCCCTGGCCGCTGGCCTGCTGAGCCCCGCAGCTGGTCGACTGACGGTCGCCGGGCAATCGATCGAGGCACTCTCGGGTGCCCATCTCGACGCCTGGCGAGCGGCCAGCGTCGGATTCCTGCCCCAGCGGCTGCACCTGAGCGAAGCCTTGACGGTGCAGGACAACCTGGCACTGGCCTATGTGGCTGCCGGTCGGGCCGTCGACCGTCAGGCCGTTGCTGCCACCCTGGAGGCCTTGGGTGTGCTCGATCTGGCCCGTCGGCGACCGTCCGAGCTCTCGGGCGGACAGGCGCAGCGGGTCGCGCTGGCGCGCGCCGTGCTGCGAAAGCCTGCCGTGCTGCTGGTGGACGAACCCACGGCCAGTCTGGACGACGCATCTTGCGCCAGGGCGCTGGACCTGCTGGCTGGCGCGGCCAAGCTTTCGGGCGCCACCCTGGTGGTCGCCACCCACGACCGACGTGTCACCCGGGCCTGGCCCGAAGTGCCCTGCCTGCTGCTGCCTCCGCTTGCAGCGCGGGAGCCCGTATGAACCTCGTGGGCCTGGCCTGGCGCTACCTGTGGTCCAGACCGCTGACCAGCGGCCTGAACCTGCTGCTGTTGACCCTGGGCCTGTCGGCCCTTGGTCTGGTGGGCCTGTCGCGCGACGCGGTCGACCGCGCCCTGACGCGCGACCTGGCGGGCATCGACCTGGTGGTCGGTGCCAAGGGCAGCCCCATGCAACTCATCCTGGCCGGGGTGTTTCACCTGGATGTGCCCCCGGGCAACATTCCGCTGGCCGAGGCCAAGGCCCTGGCGCGACACCCGCAGGTGGAGCAGCTCATCCCCCTGAGCCTGGGCGACAACCTGGACGGTTTTCGCATTGTCGGCACCAGCCACGACTACCCGGCCCATTACGGCGTCACACTCGCCGCCGGCCGCTGGTGGGGGGCATCGATGGAAGCGGTGCTGGGCGCCCAGGTGGCGCGCCAGACCGGACTGGCGTTGGGGCAGGCTTTCTACGGGGCACACGGCCTGGGGCGGGGCGGCATGGTGCACGACGACCTCGCCTACCAGGTCACCGGCATCCTGCGGCCCTGCGGCTGCGTGCTGGACCGGCTGGTGCTGACCGCCACCGAATCGGTCTGGGATGTGCACGACGAGATGCACGGCGCGGCCGACATGGACGAGGCCGACCTGCAGGCCCTGCAGGCCGAACGCGAGATCACGCTGGCGCTGCTGCGCTACAACACGCCGCTGGCGGCGGTGACCTTCCCGCGCATGGTCAACGACAGCACCGGCATGCAGGCGGCGGCACCGGCGGTGGAGGTCACTCGCCTGATGGCCATGCTCGGCGTGGGCCTGCAGGTGCTCAGGGGCATGGGCTTCGTGCTCTTGCTGGTCGCGGGTCTGTCGGTGTTTGTCGGCCTGTGGTCGGCCCTGCGTGAGCGCCAGGCCGACCTGGCCTTGTTGCGCCTGCTGGGTGCCCCACCGCGCCGGGTGGCGGGTGTGCTGCTGCTTGAGGCCCTCTGGCTGGGTCTGCTGGCGGCCGCGATCGCCTTGCTGCTCATCGTGGCCTTGTCGGCCGGTCTGGGCTGGTGGCTGATGCAGACCCAGTCGGTCGTGCTGGTCATCGACACCCCCTGGCGCGTGTTGTGGCCACTCCCCTTTTTCGCTGTTCTGGTGGCGGCGCTCTCGGCCCTGGTGCCGGTCGTGACCGCCTACCGCCAGGACGTTCATCACCTGCTCAATTCAAGGAGTTGATCCCATGAAACGCCTGTTCTCCATCGCCTGTGCCGCCCTGGTGCTGAGCCTGCCCGCCGCCGCCCAGCACACCCAGAAACAGATCGAAGAAGACATCAAGCGGCACCGCGCCATGGCCGCCGCCCACGAGGCGGCAGCCCAGTGTCTGGAGGCCGGCAAGGGCGAGAAGGTGTGCCTGGCGGAACTTCAGACCGCTTGCCGCGGTCTGGCCATTGGAAAATACTGCGGCATGCGCCACGCGCACTGATCTGGTGGCGGTGGCGCTGCCAGCGCCTCAATGAATCACACTGTCCCGATGCGATCTTCTCTGGCTCGGACCTTGGTCCTGACGTTCCTGTGCCTGGCCCAGGGGCCCGCGCTCGCGCAGGCACTGAGCTCGCCCTTGGGCGCTCCGCCCGCACAACCGCCTGGCGCCAGCGCCCAGCCGGCCGCGCCGACGCCGCACGGGCAGGGGGCCGGCGTGCACAGCCCGCTGAGCCCCTTTGCGCCGCTGCCGCAGAGAAAAGACGTGGTGCCCTGGTCGGTGCTGACCGACATCAGCACCCGCATCGAGAACCGGCGCATCGTGCCGGTGTACCCGTCGGCCGTGCGCCGGCTGGACCAGAAGACCCAGCGCATCCAGGGCTTCATGATGCCGCTGGAGCCGGGTGAACAGCAGCGCCATTTCCTGCTGTCCTCGGTGCCGCTGACCTGTTCCTTCTGCACGCCCGGCGGGCCCGAGAGCATGGTCGAGGTGCGAACCAAATCGCCCGTCAAGTACAGCCTGGGCGCGGTCGTGGTCGAGGGCAAGTTCCACGTCCTCACTGGCGATCCGTACGGCCTGTACTACCGCATCACCGAGGCGGTGGGCGTCAGGTGATGCATGGGTGACGGCGCACCGGCAGGTGCAAGCCGGAACGCAGTACGATCCCGCCGGTGAACATCGCCTCCCACCCCGTCGTTGCCTCGCTGACCCCCGTTTTTCTGCTGATCGGTGCCGGTTACCTCGCCGGCCGCCGGCATTGGATCGGCCAGGATGCGGTCAAGGACCTGTCCAACCTTGTCTTTCTGCTGCTGATTCCGGCACTGCTGTTCCGCACCATGAGCGCGGTGCGCTTCGAGACGCTGGACCTGCGGCCTATCCTGGCCTACTTCGTTGCCGCGCTCGGGCTGCTGGCGGTCGCCATCGTCTGGCGCGGCTTCAGCTGCCGCAGCGTGGTGATGGCGCTGGCCGGTGTGTTCTCCAACATGGTCATGATCGGCATCACCCTGGTCGAACTGGCCTATGGGAAGGCCGGACTGGTGACCTTGCTGACCCTGGTTTCGGTGCATGCGCTCATCCTGCTGACCGTTGCCTCTGTGATCCTTGAGCTGGCCCAGGCGCGTGAGTCTCGCCAGGCTGGCGATGAGGCGCCGCACCTGCTGGCCACCGCTGGCTCGGCCATCAGGGGTGCGCTGATTCACCCGATTCCACTGCCCATCATCTGTGGCCTGCTGTTTGCCCAGACCGGTTGGGCCCTGCCAGCGGTGGTTGACAGGCCTCTGCAGTTGCTGGGCAGTGCCTTCGGGCCCATGGCGCTGGTCCTGGTGGGGGTGAGTCTGGCGCGGACCCCGCTTCAAGGGCACTGGCGAGAGGCCCTGTGGCTGTGTCTGTCCAAGAACCTGGTGTTGCCGGTGCTGGTGGGCCTGAGCGCCTGGGCCTTTGGCGTCTCAGGTCTGCCGCTGACGGTGATGGTGGTCGCGGCAGCGCTGCCCATCGGTGCCAATGTTTACCTGTTTGCGCAGCGCTATCAGGTGGTGCAGTCGCTCACCACCGCCAGCATGGGACTGTCGACCGTCCTGGCCCTGTTCAGCCTGAGCCTGGTGATGATGGTGATGTCCCTGTTCTGACAGGCCTGATCTTGTCTTGTCTGGTCTGTCAGGTCGGTCTTCGTTCAGTCGGGATCGGGCTGGCTGATCTTTCGGGCCTCTTCGATCTGGTACTGGAAGTAGTGCTGGATGCTGAAGGCCAGTGTGCCCATGAAGGCCACGGTGCCCACCAGCAGTGAGAACACCAGCCCGGCAATGGTCAGCCACTGGGTGGCACCGGACGCGTGGTCGGTGGGACTCGCCGGATTGAACCAGCGGTTCCACTTGTCGCGGTCGGCCAGCGCAAAGACAATGGCGGTCAGGCAACTGGCCGCGATGCTGGCCCCTAGCAGAGGAATCAGCACCCACGACAGCTTGTCATCCTGACCATAAGTCAGCACGCGCTCCACGCCCCACCAGCCCAGGGCAGTGGGCAAGGGGTGCAGCCAGCCGATCCAGTCGCCCATGCCCCTGAGGTAGAAGCGGTGCAGGCCCAGCGTGCCACCCAGCAGGGCCAGCCAGACCGCCACGGTCTTGTTTTTGGCGCCTGCACCACTCATACCGGGCTCCCCATGTCTTGCGGCGGGCAGCTGTCGCCCAAGCCCAGGGTTTTCTGCATCAGCACGATGTCCAGCCAGCGGTCGAACTTCCAGCCGCAGGACTGGACCACGCCCACGTGCTCGAAGCCCAGGGCCTGGTGCACGCCCACCGACCCGGCGTTGGCCGAGTCTCCGATCACCGCCATCACCTTGCGGATGCCGCTGCGCTCCAGTACCGCCAGCAGCTCGGCGAGCAGGGCCTTGCCCAGCCCGCGACCGGCCGCTTCGGGTGCCAGGTAGATCGAGTCCTCGACCGAGAACCGGTAGGCCGGGCGGGGCTTGAACCAGTTGCCATAGGCAAAGCCCAGCACCTGGTCGCCCTCCTCGAGCACCAGCCAGGGCAGGCCCTTGGCCAGCACGTCGGCGCGGCGCGCCTTCATGTCGTCACTCGTGGGGGGCGTGGTCTCGAAGGTGCCCGTGCCATGCAGCACATGGTGGGCGTAAATGCGGGTGATGGCGTCGATGTCGCTGTCTTGACTGGGGCGGATCAGGGGCATGTTGCGGTGAGCCGTGTGGCTCCGAAGATGACGTGAAAGTGGCGCAAAAATGAAGACCCTTGGCAGTCCGGGTCGCCGGGCTATAATTGCAGGCTTTGCAGCGTTTCGCTGGCCGGGTGGTCAGTCGGTGTCTCAGGCGCTGCGACGAAACGGGTCGCAAGACCCAGCGATGTGCCTTGTTGGGCACCTCTCCACCCGAAGGATAAATCATGGTCGTCATCCGACTCTCCCGCGGCGGTGCAAAAGCCCGTCCGTTCTACAACATTGTGGTGGCCGACAAGCGCAACCGCCGCGACGGTCGCTTCATCGAGCGCATCGGTTTCTACAACCCCCTGGCCAAGGGCGGCGAAGAGCCCCTGCGCATCGCCATGGACCGCCTGACCTACTGGACGGGCGTCGGCGCCGAGCCGTCCGACACCGTGGCCCGTCTGATCAAGCAGGCCGCCAAGGCCGCCGCCTGATTCTTCAGGCTTCCCCGGGCAGGCCGGTGTCCGTCGCACCCGAACAGACGCTGTTGCCGGCCACCCTGCCGGCCGATGCCATCGAGCTCGGCCGGGTGCAGGAGGCCTGGGGCATCAAGGGTTGGGTTCGCATCCTGCCCCACAGCGCCGACACCGAGGCGCTACTGGCTGCATCCCGCTGGTTTCTTCAGCCGCCCGAGGCCCGCTTCGCGCGCGGCTTTGATGCGTTCACAGGTTGTGTGCAGGTGGGGCTGGCCGAGGCCCGCCACCACGCGGACGGCATCGTGGCCCGTATCGACGGCGTGGTCGATCGCAACCTGGCCGAGGCCCTCAAGGGCGCGCGCATCTACCTGCCGCGCAGCGACTTTCCCCCCACGCCCGAAGGCGAGTACTACTGGGTCGACCTGATCGGCCTGGATGTGGTCAACCGCCAAGGCGAACACCTGGGCGTGGTGCGCGATCTGCTGAGCACCGGGCCGACCTCGGTGCTGGTGCTGGCGCACACCGAAGCTCAAACGCTCGACCCCGGTGGCGAAAGCCCCCAAGGGAAGTCGGGTGGACAGGCGGCCGAGCGCATGATTCCCTTTGTGTCGGCCTACGTCGATGAAGTCGATCAGGCCAGCCGCTGTATTCGGGTCGACTGGCAGACCGACTACTTCTGAGCAGACGGTCGCGCCGATCAGCCCCCGTCCGCACATCCCTGGTCATGCGCTTCGACGTCATCACCCTTTTTCCGGAGCTGTTCGGCCCGTTTCTGAGTCACGGCATCAACCGGCGCGCGTTCGAGTCCGGGCAGGTGCAGGTGCACCTGTGGAACCCGCGCGATTTTGCCGACGGCAACTACCGCCGGGTCGACGACCGACCGTTCGGCGGTGGCCCCGGCATGGTCATGATGGCCGAACCCCTGTGGCGCTGCCTGCAGGCCGTGCAGGAAGACCGGGCCGAGGCCGCTGAAGCCCGTGCGCCAGTGGTGCTGTTTTCACCCGCCGGGGACAAACTCGACCACGCGGGCGTGCAGGCCTGGTCCGACTGCCAGGGGGCGGTCCTGGTCTGTGGGCGCTACGAAGGCATCGACCAGCGCTTCATCGACACGTGTGTCGACCGGCAGATCAGCCTGGGCGATTTTGTGCTGTCGGGCGGCGAAATCCCGGCCATGGCCCTGCTGGATGCCGTGGCCCGCCTGCAGCCCGGTGTGCTGGGCGATGAGGGCAGCCACCAGCAGGACAGCTTCAACCCCGTTCTTGATGGCCTGCTCGACAGTCCGCACCACACCCGGCCCGAAGTCTGGCAGGGCCCCCGGGGTCCGATGCCTGTGCCGGACGTGTTGCTCGGTGGCCACCATGAGCGCATCAACCGCTACCGCCGTGAGCAGAGCCTGCGGGCCACCGCGCGGCTGCGACCCGACCTTTTGCAGGCTGCCCGCGCGGCGGGTCGGCTGGACGCCAGCGACGAGGCTTTTCTCAGGCGGCAGGGCCTGTTATAATCAAAGGCTTTTCGATCCTCTGGCCGGCTGCTGCGCCTTGAGAAAACCCCGGGGTTTTCGGGAGCGCGGCCTTTTATCCACCCCATGTCGGGGCTGCGCGGCCATGATCGTTACAAAGGAAATCATGAACCTCATCCAGACCCTCGAGCAGGAAGAAATTGCCCGCCTGAACAAGGACATTCCGGCCTTCGCCCCCGGCGACACCGTGATCGTCAGCGTCAACGTGGTCGAAGGCAACCGCAAGCGTGTGCAGGCCTACGAAGGCGTGGTGATCGCCCGTCGCAACCGCGGCCTGAACTCCAGCTTCATCGTCCGCAAGATCTCCAACGGCGAAGGCGTCGAGCGCACCTTCCCGCTGTACAGCCCCCGCATCGCCAAGATCGAGGTCAAGCGCCGCGGTGATGTGCGTCGTGCCAAGCTGTACTACCTGCGCCAGCGCAGCGGCAAGTCGGCCCGCATCAAGGAAAAGCTGGGCGCCTGATCGCGCCCGCTCCGGTGGCGGGGCGAGCCCCTGCCCCGGAAAAACAGGAAAGCCGCTCCCTGGAGCGGCTTTCCTGTTTTCGGACAGCCGGCCGCAGCCACCGGTCGCCCACAGGTCTGCACGCCGGGCGGTCCTGTCCTATGCTGCGGTATTGCACAACGACCATTGCCTGCCATGTCTTCCAGTTCGCTCCCGTTCGATCCCCGACAGGTGCCTGTCGTGGCAGCCGAGGACGACCGGTGGCTGCGGCCGGCTCCGTCCGAGCGACTGACGCCGCAGGGTCTGCGTTCGCTGTTCGCAGACCCGCCGGCCTGGTCGCCAGAACTGCGGCGGGAGCCGGCTTTTGTGTCGAGGATGCCGGCGCCGGCCGCCGTCTTGCTGCCGCTGGTGATGCGCGAGGAACTCACCTTGCTGCTCACCCAGCGCACGGCGCATCTGAACACCCACTCCGGTCAGATCGCGCTGCCGGGCGGCAAAGTGGACGAGAGCGATGCGGACGCCACGGCGGCCGCCCTGCGCGAGACCCACGAAGAAATCGGGCTGTCGCCGCAACGGGTGGAGGTCATCGGCACGCTGCCCGAATATGTCACCGGGACCGCCTTCATCGTGACGCCGGTGGTCGGTCTCGTGCAGCCCGGCTTCGACCTGCAGCCGAACCCCCACGAGGTGGACGACGTGTTCGAGGTGCCTTTGTCGTTCCTGATGGATCCGGCCCACCACCGCCGCCACCGACTGCAGTTCGAGGGCCGGATGCGGGAGTGGTACTCCATGCCCTACGCCGAAGGCAGCCGCGAGCGCTTCATCTGGGGAGCGACCGCCGGCATGCTGCGCAATTTCTACCGCCTGCTCTGTGCCTGAGCTCGGGCTTGCCACTGCGGGTGTCCCATCGCGAGGCTATCATCGGCGCATGAGCTTTTTTGCCATCCTCATCGCCCTGGTTCTCGAGCAGGTGCGACCGCTGGCCTACGACAACCCGGTGCATGCCGCCATGCGCGGCTGGGCGCGCTCCATGCGGCGCAATTTCGACACCGGTCAGACGCCACACGCCTGGGTGGCCTGGGGGCTGGCGGTGGCCCTGCCGGCCCTGATCTCCACCCTGGTGTACTGGGCCCTTTGGCAGGTGAGCCTGTTGCTGGCCTTTCTGTGGCTGGTGCTGGTGCTGTACCTGACACTCGGATTTCGCCAGTTCAGCCACCATTTCAGCGACATCCGGCAGGCCCTGGAGGCCGGCGACGAAACCCTGGCACGCGAGCGTTTTGCGCGCTGGCTGCGTACCGACGCCAGTACCCTGCCCAGATCCGAATTGCTGCGGCAGTTCATGGTCCACTCCCTGCTGTCGGCGCACCGTCATGTGTTCGGGGTGCTGGTGGCTTTCATTCTGCTGTGGGTGATCGGTCTCGGACCGGCCGGTGCGGTGCTCTACCGTCTGGCCGAATATGCCTCGCGCAGCTGGCGCCAGCGCTCCGACGGCACACCCAGCGAGGCGCTGCAGTCGGTCGCACAAACCTTGTGGCACTGGATCGACCTGCTGCCGGCCCGGGTGACGGCACTGGCCTTCGCCATTGTCGGCAACTTCGAAGAGGCTGTGGCAGGCTGGCGATCGAGGTCGGCAGCCGGTGGCGCGGGCAGCGACGAGGTGGTGCTGGCGGCGGCAGGCGGGGCCATCAACCTGCCCCTGTTGCGATCAAGTCTCCAGGAGGCCGTTCCCCCGGCAGAAACGCCCCAGCTGGCCCACCTGGGCAGCGTGGTCGGTCTGGTCTGGCGGGCGGTCGTGCTGTGGATGCTTCTGCTGGCCTTGCTCAGTCTGGCCAGGCTGGTGGGCTGAGCACCTGGCCACTGCGCGGCAGCGCGGGCAGCGCCCTGTTCAGTAGCGCGCGGGCGAGGAGAGTTCGGCAAAGAGGTCCTGGTAGATGCGATAACGGACGGCACTGATCGTCCTCTGATCGGGGGGGGTGCCGGCCACGGCATCCCCGTCCACAACCCGCTGGCGCACACCGCAGCCTGGCTCGTGCAGGTGGGTGCAGTTGTAGAAACGGCACTCCCCGAGCGCGGCCCGCAGATCGGGCATCAGCGACGCCAGTCGGGTCGCTTCGATGTGGCGCAGACCGAACTCCTGGAAGCCGGGAGAGTCGATCAGGGCGGTGTGGTGCCCGGCATCGGTCCAGTACCAGGTGGTGCTGGTGGTGGTGTGGCGGCCCGAGTTCAGCGCGCGAGAGATTTCACCGGTCTGGGCACCGGCATCGGGCACCAGACGGTTGACCAAGGTGCTCTTGCCCGCCCCCGAGGGCCCCAGGACCAGCGTATGGCGGTTTTCGAGTTCGCGCCGCAGAGCGGCCAGGGTGTCGCCACCCTCGCCCCGCAGTTGCAGCGGCAGCACGCGCACGCCCATGCGGCGGTAGGCGTCCAGCCGCTCCCAGGCGATGTCGAAGGCGGGGCCCAGGTCCCGCTTGTTGAGCACAATCAAGGCCTGGATGCCCGCTGCCTCGCAGGCGATCAGCGCGCGACTGAGCTGGCTCTCGGAGAACACAGGATCGGCCGCCAGCAGCACCAGCACCTGATCGATGTTGGCCGCGAACGACTTGGTGCGCAGTTCGTCCTGGCGGTAGAACAGGTTGCGGCGTTCTTCCACCCGTTCGATGCTGCCTTCGTCCCCGCTGGGCAGCCATTGAACCCGGTCACCGACCACCACCAGATTCTTCTTGCCGCGCGGGTGGCAGATGCGCCTGCTGCCATCCTCGGACTCGACGAGACAGTGGCGCCCGAAGGCGGCCACCACACGCCCCGGCATGGCGGCCTCCGTTCCTGCGGCCGGACGTGGGTTGCGCTTCAACCGGAGGCCTTGGGCAAGGACATGGGCGAGACCGACCCTGGCAGGCTCAGGAACCGGTCAGCACGTCCACGGCGGCCGCGCAGTAGAAGTCGCTGACCGAAATCCCGTTCACATCGTGGGTGTTGAAGCGCACCACGCAGCGGTTGTAGGAGACCGACAGGTCGGGGTGGTGGTCTTCCCGGTTCGCTACCCAGGCCAGAGCGTTGACGAAACCGATGGTCTCGTGAAAATTCGCGAACCGGAATTCCTTTTCCAGTGCGCCGTCGATCAGTGTCCATCCGTCGGGCTGGTCGCCGTTGAGTTGGGTCAGCTGGGTGACGATTTCGGTCGGACTCAGAGCGCGGCGGTTGTGATGGATCGGGTTCATGGGATGTGCTCGGGCGGTGGGTGGGCCGTTCAGGCCTTGGTCAGGCGGGCCAGGCGCTCGCTGGCCGGCGGGTGGGAGTAGTAGAAGCGGGCGAACACCGGATCCGGTGTGAGCGTGCTGGCATTGTCCTTGTAAAGCTTCAGCAGGGCGCTGGCCAGGTCGGCGCCGCTGGTCTGGGCCACCGCATAGGCATCGGCTTCGAACTCGTGCCGGCGGGAAAGCTGGGCCACCAGGGGCTGGAGAAAGTAGGTGAACAGGGGCACCACTATCACGAACAGCAGCAATGCGAGTGCGTCGTTCGGGGAGTCCATCGAGGGCTCAACCCCCAAGCCGGTGTAGAACCAGACCTGGCCCGACGTCCAGCCCAGCAGCGCAAACCCGCCCAGGCTCAGGGCGAACAACAGCACCAGGCGTTGCAGGATGTGCCTTCGCCTGTAGTGACCCAGTTCGTGGGCCAGCACCGCGTCCACCTCGGCCGGCTCCAGCTGCTGGAGCAGCGTGTCGAAAAAGACCACACGCTTGGCAGCGCCAAAGCCGGTGAAATAGGCGTTGGCATGTGCGCTGCGCCGGCTGCCATCCATCACGAACAGGCCTTTGGCGGCAAAGCCGCAGCGTTGCATCAGGGCGCTCACGCGGGCTTTCAGGGTTTCGTCCTGCAGGGGCTCGAACTTGTTGAACAGGGGCGCAATCAGGGTGGGGTAGAGCACCAGCAGCAGCAGGTTGAACCCCATCCAGACGGCCCAGGCCCAGAGCCACCACAGGGCGCCGGCGGCCTGCATCAACCAGAGAATCAGGGCGACGATCGGCAATCCGATGAGGACACCGACCGCGGCGCCCTTGAACAGGTCGCCCAGCCAAAGGCCCAGGGTCATGCGGTTGAAGCCGAAGCGTTCCTCGATGCGGAAACTGCTCCACCATTCCATCGGAAGACTGAGCAGTCCGCCGATCAGGGCAAAACATCCGATCAGGGCCAGCTGCTGCAGCATGCCCCCGCCCAGCCAGGCCAGCAGACCCTGGTTGAGCCAGTGCAAACCGCCCAGCAAGGTCCAGCCCAGCAGGAGCGCGACTTCGAAGCTGTTGCCCAGCATGCCGAAGCGGGCCTTGGCGATCGTGTAGTCGGCGGCTTTCTGGTGGGCTTCCAGGGTGACGGTCTCGGCAAACGCGGCCGGCACGGCCGGGCGATGCCTGGCAACGTGGCGGATCTGGCGGCTGATGAGGACCGTCTTCAGCACCAGGGAGCCGATCAGGGCGGCACAGACCACGGCGGTGAAGGCAAAGGAAGCGGCATCCATGGCGCGGAGTCTAACCAAGTGTGGCCCGCCGTGTCCGTGTGGGGGCGTGGCGAGCGGCGGCATCGGCGAAAATGACGTCCATGACATCCGAAACCCCGACCGACGCATCGATGCCCGCCGCAGTCACGCCCGGCGCGGAACCAGTACTGCTGCCTCGCAGCGACCAGAACCTGGTCTGGATCGATTGTGAAATGAGTGGGCTGGACCCCGAGAAGGAGCGCCTGCTGGAGATCGCCGTGGTGATCACGGGGCCTCATCTGGAGCCGCGTGTCGAAGGGCCGGTGCTGGTGATCCATCAGAGTCAGGCAGTGCTCGACGCCATGGACAACTGGAACAAGGGCACCCACGGCAAAAGCGGCCTGATCGACAAGGTCAAGGCCAGCGCCCTTGACGAGGCGGCGGCCGAGCAGCAACTGCTGGAGTTCATTGCGCGCCATGTGCCCAGGAACGCCTCCCCGATGTGTGGCAACACCATCAGCCAGGACCGGCGCTTCCTGGTCAAGTACATGCCGAAGCTTGAGGCCTATTTCCATTACCGTTGTCTGGACGTGAGCACCCTCAAGGAGCTGGCCAAGCGATGGCGGCCCGAGGTCTACGACGCCTTCAAGAAGCAGCAGCGCCACACGGCCCTGGCCGACGTGCACGAATCGATCGACGAGCTCGAGCATTACCGGGCCCACTTCCTGCGCTGAGGCATTGCGCGTCCCTGCACCGGACGGGGCGACCCGTCATGTGCGACCGTGTGAACGCCGTTCAGCCAGTCCAGTCGTGTCAAAATCGTGAAATTCACGTGAAAAAACCATGACACGAAAATCCCGCAACCGCTTTGTTTCGCGCCACCTGGAGGTCTTCCAGCTCGGTGGCGCCCTGTTGTTTCTGGGGCTGGTCGGACTGTACGCCTCCCTGACGGGCGCATCCGTGGCCGGCCTGCCTGCGGCGTCCGTGGGGTTGCTCATTGTCGCCGCGGTCATCGGTGGCTACATGGCCATGAACATCGGTGCCAACGATGTGGCCAACAACATGGGACCGGCCGTCGGTTCCGGCGCCCTGACCATGGGCTGGGCCATCGTCATCGCGGCCGTGTTCGAGGCGCTGGGCGCCATCATCGCCGGCGGCGAGGTGGTGGGCACCATCAAGGGCGGCATCATCGACAGCAAACAGATTGCCGACCCGGCCCTGTTTGCCTGGGTGATGCTGGCGGCCCTGCTGGCCGGGGCGCTCTGGCTCAATCTGGCCACGGCGCTGGGGGCGCCGGTGTCGACCACCCACTCCATCATCGGTGCCGTCATGGGGGCCGGTATTGCGGCCGGTGGCTGGGGCCTGGTGAACTGGGGCACCATCACCAAGATCGTCGCCAGCTGGGTGGCCTCGCCCTTGACGGGGGCGCTGATCGCGGCCCTGTTCCTCTACATCATCAAGCGCAGCATCACCTACCGCAGCGAAAAGACCGAGGCCGCGGCCCGGGTGGTGCCGGTGCTCATTGCGCTCATGGTCTGGGCCTATGCCACCTTCATGCTGCTCAAGGGACTGAGCCAGCTGGTCAAGATGGGGTTCTGGCCAGCGGTTGGCCTGGGTGCGCTGGTGGCGGTGGTGGTCTGGGCCCTGGTTCGCAGGCCCATCGCACGGGCCGCCCTGCGCCAGGACAACAGCAAAGACGGCGTCAACCGCCTGTTCACCTGGCCGCTCATCTGTGCGGCGGCCCTGCTCAGTTTTGCCCATGGGGCCAACGACGTGGGCAACGCCATCGGCCCGCTGGCGGCCATTTACGAGGCGGTCAAGAGCGGTGCGGTGGCCACCCGGGCGGCATCCCCGATGTGGGTGATGGTGCTGGGGGCCCTGGGCCTGGCCGTCGGCCTGGCGCTCTACGGCGCCAAGCTGATCCGCACCGTGGGCAAGGAGATCACCGAGCTCGACAACATGCGGGCCTATTCCATCGCCATGGCCGCCACCCTGACGGTGATCATCGCGGCTGAGCTCGGCATGCCGATTTCGACCACCCACACCACCATCGGCGCGGTCATCGGTGTGGGTTTCCTGCGCGAGCTGCTCAAGGTCAATTACGCGAAGATGGAGGCGGTGGTTTTCGCCGGCCACCAGGGGGGAGATCGTGAGGAGGTGGAGGCCTATCTGAAACGCTTCGAGGCGGCCGAGGTGAGCGAGAAGAAGCGCATGCTGGCCGAAATGAAGAAGCTCGCCAAGCAGCGCCAACTGGCCGACGGCACGGTGCTGGCGAAGAAAGAACAGAAAGCCCTCAAGAAGGCCTACAAAAAGGAGCTGGTCAAACGTTCGACGGTGCTGCGCATCGTGGCTGCCTGGATCGTGACGGTACCGGCCACTGCGGTGCTGGCCGCCATCCTGTTCCACATCGTCCGAGCGGTGATGACCTGAAGTGCCGCACGGAAGGCCTGAAAGAAATTCCTAGGGTAATCCCTGAAAACATGCCATAATGAAAGGCTGCGCCGTAAAAAGCGCAGCCTTTGTGCATCTGCCTCACACTCACAGTGCCCCGCAGCCCCGATGCATCGCCTGGCGATGCCCACCGGGGTGATCTGATCGGGGCCATGCGTTGATCGCAGCCGATCTCCCTCACCGGGACCGGCTCGCCTCGCTCTTCGTTTGATGGTTGATGTTGTCTGCAACCACGAACGAAGCAGCCCGTCTGCGCGTTGACCGTTTCCGCGGAAACGGATCCAGCCTGCGCACCGCGTTTCGCTTTGTCCGGATGTGCGCGCCCCACTTTTTTGGCGCGCCGGGATGATGAAACATGAAAGAACGTATGGATGAAGTCGCCTTCGAGGCGCAAGAACTGGACGCGACCGTCGTCGCCGACGGTGCGGTGCTGGTGCGCGAGCCCAATGCCTTTGAATTGCTGGGCCTGGCCCCCGAGCTGGGTCAGGCCTGTGCCGACCTGGGCTATGTGGCGCCCACCGCGGTCCAGTCCCAGGTGGTGCCCAAGGCGCTGCTGTCCGAAGGGGAGCAGCGCTACGCCGACCTGATGGTTTCCAGCCAGACCGGCAGCGGCAAGACCGCCGCCTTTCTGTTGCCGGTGCTGCACACCCTGATCCAGCAGAAGGACGCCGAACAGGCCCGCGAACGTGAGGCCCTGGAGCGCGCCACGGCCGAGGCCCTGGCCCGCGGCGAGGCCGCGCCCAAGCGCCCCAAGCGCAAGAACCCCACGCTGGCGCGCCACTTCAAACCGGCCACGCCCGGCGCCCTGGTGCTGTGCCCGACGCGCGAACTGGCCCAGCAGGTGGCACAGGACGCCATCGGTCTGGTGCGCCACTGCCGTGGTCTGCGCATCGCGAACGTGGTCGGGGGCATGCCCTATCAGGTCCAGATTGCCCGCCTGCAGAACGCCGATCTGGTGGTCGCCACGCCGGGCCGCCTGCTGGACCTGCAGCGCTCGGGCCAGATCCAGCTCGATCAGGTGCAGTTCCTGGTGGTCGACGAGGCCGACCGCATGCTGGACCTGGGCTTTGCCGACGATCTGGCCGAGGTCAACCACCTGACCAGCCAGCGCCGCCAGACCATGATGTTCAGCGCCACCTTCGCGCCACGCATCCAGCAACTGGCCCTGCGGGTCATGCACGACGGCGGCAAGCATGTGCAGAAGGTGCAGATCGACACGCCGCAGGAAAAACACGCCAACATCCGCCAGCAGCTGTACTGGGCCGACGACCAGCAGCACAAGCGGGCCCTGCTCGACCACTGGTTGCGGGATGCCGCCATCGACCAGGCGGTGGTCTTCTGCAGCACCCAGATCGAATGCGACGGCCTGGCGGCCGACCTGCAGCAGGCCGGTTTTGCCGCCGTGGCCCTGCATGGCGCCCTGAGCCAGGGTTTGCGCAACCGCCGCCTGATGGCGTTGCGCAACGGTCAGGTGCAGTTCCTCGTCGCCACCGACGTGGCGGCCCGCGGCATCGACGTGCCGACCATCACGCACGTGTTCAACTACGGCCTGCCGATGAAGGCCGAGGACTACACCCACCGCATCGGCCGCACCGGCCGTGCCGGCCGCGATGGCCTGGCCGTGACCTTTGCCGAATTCCGCGACCGCCGCAAGATCGGCGACATCGAGGCCTTCACCCACCAGCGCATCGAAGTCAAGACGGTGCCGGGTCTGGAGCCGCGCCAGCGTCCCCCGCAGAACGACTTCGGTCGCGGCCGGGGCAATGGCCGGCCGGCCGGTCGGGGCGGCGACCGCTTCGGCGACCGCCGCGGTACGCCGCGCATGGGTGGCGGGTTCGGCGAGGCCCGTCCGGTCGAGCGCGACGAGCGCCGCGCCGATCCCCGTTGGGAGCGGCCTGCCCGCGATGAAGCGGCCCGGCCGCGTCAGGGGGCAGGCGCCCATGGCGGTTTCGCGTCTTTTGGGCGCACCGACAAGGGTCGTGAGCGTCCCGGTGCCGCCTTCGCCGATCGTGGTCCGCGCGAGCAACGCGCCGGCGACCGCTTCGGTGGTCGTGGTGTGCCGGCGGAGGGTCGCCGCAACGACGCCTTTCGTCCGTCGGCACGCCGCAGCCCGCGCTGAACACAGCGCGGTGCGCACATGAAAAAGCCGGGCTTGTCCCGGCTTTTTTTGTGTCTTCGCCCGGCGCCATGCCAGACATCGTTGGTTGGTGGAGACGAGGAGGATCGAACTCCCGACCTTCGCATTGCGAACGCGACGCTCTCCCAGCTGAGCTACGTCCCCATGGAGCAAATGCTAGCAAATCCGCCGCGCTTTGTCGCTGGCAGGCGCATGGCGGCTTCCGCGGCGCTCAGTTCATGCCGTTGCGGCTGGCCAGTTCGACGAACAGGGCCGAATGGTCCAGGTCGGCCAGGCCGTGATCGGCGGCTTCGGCGTACAGCCGCTCGAACAGCGCGGTGATGGGGGCCTCGAAGCCGATTTCCGACGCGGTGGCCAGGGCGTTGCGCATGTCCTTGAGCTGCACGGAGACGGCGCCGCGCTTGGTGAAGTCGCGCTCGATCATGCGTTGGCCGTGAACCTGCAGGATGCGGCTGTCGGCAAATCCGCCCGAGATGGCTTCGCGCACGCGTGCCATGTCGGCTCCACCGCGTTCGCACAGCAGCAGGGCTTCGGCCACCGCACCGATGGTGACGCCCACGATCATCTGGTTGGCCAGCTTGGCCAGCTGGCCCGCTCCATGGGGGCCGACATGGGTGGCCCGGCCCAGCACCTCGAACACGGAGAAGGCCTGCTCGAACTGGGCCTGGCGTCCGCCGACCATGATGGCCAGGGTACCGGCTTCGGCGCCCACCGTGCCCCCGGAAACGGGGGCATCCAGATGATGCACGCCCCGGCCCGCCAGGCGCGCGGCATGGTCGCGTGCCTGGCGGGGCTGGATGGACGACATGTCGATCAGGGTGCTGCCAGCTCGCATTGCCTCGGCGGCACCTTGCCGGAACAGCACGTCTTCGACGGCCTGGCCGTCGGTGAGCAGGGTGATCACCACGTCGGCCCCGGCCACCGCTTCAGCGGGTGTATCGGCCACCCGGCCACCGGCCGGCTCCAGGCGTTCGGCCTTGCTGCGCGCTCGGTTCCAGGCGGTCACGGGCAGGCCGGCATCGAGCAGGCGCCGGGCCATGGGCAGCCCCATCATGCCGATGCCGAGCACCGCGACGCGTGGGACGGCGCCGTTGGCGGGGGGGATGGGGTTGGAGGTCTCGGGGTTCACGGCTGGACTCTGCGAATGGGGCGGCTGGCGCGCATGGCGGTCGGTTGTTGGCGGCCGAAAAAAAGGGCGGTCCCCGGAATGGCCGGGAACCGCCTTCAAGTGGACCGGCTAGCCAGGCTGCCGGGAACCACGGAGTTGACCATGGGCCGATGAAAGGGCGGTGACGGTTGGGGTTTCCTCGCGGATCTGGACCTGCAGGTGCTCGCTGGCCTGTCCGCTGTGGTGTTGCATGAGCGACTCGGCACGCGGGACATCACCGGCCGCAACGGCTTCGGCCATGGCCTGGTGTTCGTCCCAGACGGTGGCGCGCAGTTGCGAGGTCTGAAGGGCTTCACCCATGGTCCGACGGATGTGGTGCCAGTGGAGCAGGGCACTTTGTTCGATCAGGGGGTTGCCTGCGGCCCGGTAGATGGCCTGGTGAAAGGCGAGGTCGGTCTCGATCATGGCCTTGACGTCACCGGCCTCGACGGCCTTCCGGCCGCGCCGGATCAGCTCGGGGTCCAGCCGGGTGGAGCGGGCGGCGGCCAGGCGCACGGCCAGCACGTCCAGTGCGCCACGCACCTGGTAGACCTGGGCGATCCAGGCGGCCTCGATGGGGGCCACCTGCAGGCCCCGGCTTTTTCCGGGGCCACCACAAACGGCAGGCGCGTCGGCCACAAACCCGTCTTTCTTGAGCAGGCGCAGGGCCTGCATCACCGGCTGGCGCGAGACAGAGAGTTGTTCGGCCAGTTCTTCCTGGGTCAGGCGTTGTCCGGGGGCCAGTTGTCCGGTGCTGATGGCGTCGAGCAGCACACGATAGACCTGGTCAACCAGGTCGGGCGAATTGGCGATTTGAAGCAACTGGGCCATGTTTTGAACTCCGTATACAGAATACATGATTTCGGGGCTCTTGCGCCGGTTTTTTGTCGCTGCGGGAAGGTGAGCGGCGTGACACAATGTTTTCATGCATCCGACCGACACAAAGACCGACCCGGACTGGCTGGAGGGTCAGTACAACAACCGGGCTCTGGTGCCCGCGCATCAGGCTCATTTCGACCGTTGGGCGTCTCATTCGGCGCGAGCGCGCCAGGATCTGCCCTGCCTGCTGGATCTGGCCTATGGCTTCGGTCCCGGAGAGACGCTGGACGTGTTCCCGGCCCAGGGGCGCAAGGGCGGCGGGCTGGCTCCCGTCATGGTGTTCATCCACGGCGGCTACTGGCGCAGCCTGGACAAGGCCGACCACAGCTTTGTGGCTGCCGCCTTTGCGCGCCGGGGCGTGTGTGTGGTGGTGCCCAACTATGCCCTGTGTCCGGCCGTCACGATTCCCGACATCTGCCTGCAGATGGTGCGTGCCACAGCATGGGTGTATCGGCACATCGGCGTGCACGGGGGAGATCCCCGGCGCATCATGGTGGCCGGGCACTCGGCGGGCGGACATCTGGCCGCCATGATGCTCAGTGCCCGGTGGCAGGAGGTGGCCGCGGACCTGCCACCATCGCTGCTGCACAGCGCCTTGTCCATCTCGGGCCTGTTTGACCTGGAGCCCTTGCGTCACACCCCGTTTCTCAGCGACTCGCTGCGCCTGACACCGGAGCAGGTGCGTCTGGCCAGTCCGGTCGGATTTGCGGCGCCGCCCCTGGTGCCCGAAGGCCGCGGTGTTCGGGGTGCCCTGGCCTGCGTGGCGGGTGCCGACGAGAGCGCGGAGTTCCTGCGTCAGAACGGGCTGCTGCGTCAGGTCTGGGGGGATCGTGCGGTGCCGGTCTGTGAGGCCTTGCCGGGTCTGAACCATTTCAGCGTGCTGGAAGCCTTCACCGACCCACGCCACCGGCTGCACCGGCTGGCCATGAAATGGCTGTTGGCATGAGCCTGGGCCTGCCGGTCCGAGATTGAGCCGCCCCGGATGTCCGGCCCGGATCTGCTGTGGGCCTTGCCTGTGGTCGTCACCGGCTATCTGGTGCTGGGCATCACGGGATTCGGGTCGGCACTGGTGATCGTCCCCTTGTTGGCCTGGCGCTGGCCCCTGGCCGAGGTGGTGCCTTTGGTGCTGCTGATCGATGTGGTGGCGTCGGCGCTCATGGGGCGCCTGAACTGGCGTGAGGTGCGATGGGACGTGCTCAGGGCCTTGCTGCCAGGCATGGTGACCGGTGCCCTGGCCGGCCTGGCCATCTGGCGTCTTCATCCCGGCGTGTGGCCCCTGGTGCTGCTGGGTCTGTACGTGATCTGGGTCGGGCGCAACGCCTGGCGCGGAGTGTCGACTTCGGGCTCCGCCAGTTTCTGGCTGGGTCACCTGCACGGCCTGGGCATCGGGTTGGTGCAGGTGCTGTTCGGCACCGCCGGTCCGCTGGTGCTGGCATGGATGGCAAGGGCCCGCGTGCCAGCGCCGGCCATGCGCGCCAGCACCCCGGCGCTGATGACCCTGGTGGCGTCGGCGGTGCTTCTGCTGCTGGCCTTCGATGGGCGGCTGTCTTCGCCATGGCTGTGGCCCCGTCTGGTCTGGCTGTTGCCCGCCGCCGTACTGGCGGTACTGGCCGGTCACCGGCTGGCGGGCCGGCTGCCGGTACCGGCGCTGCGCCGTGCAATCGCGGGTCTGTTGATGCTCAGTGGTCTGCTGTTGCTGCTCAACGCCGCCCGACAGCTGGGCTGAAACGGATCACATGAACAGGTGTTCGCCGGCGTTCTCGCCGCCCAGGATCACGTAGTTGACCTTTTTCAGGTCTGCCAGCACCGTACCGCCCGCGTAGCTGATGGAGCTCTGCACGTCTTCCTGCATTTCGCGCAACGTGTCGGCCAGCTTGCCCTTGATCGGTTCCAGAATGCGCTTGCCTTCGACGTGTTTGTACTCGCCCTTGTTGAAGTCGCTGGCCGAGCCGTAGTACTCTTTGTAAAGCTTGCCGTCGACCTCCACCGTCTGTCCGGGCGATTCTTCATGGCCGGCGAACAGCGAGCCGATCATCACCATCGTGGCCCCAAAGCGCACGCTCTTGGCGATGTCGCCGTGGTGGCGGATGCCGCCGTCGGCGATGATGGGTTTGGTCGCCACGCGCGCGCACCACTTGAGCGCCGAGAGTTGCCAGCCGCCGGTGCCGAAACCCGTCTTGAGCTTGGTGATGCAGACCTTGCCCGGGCCCACGCCCACCTTGGTGGCGTCCGCGCCCCAGTTCTCCAGGTCGATCACGGCTTCGGGCGTGGCCACGTTGCCCGCGATCACGAAGGCCTGGGGCAGTTTTTTCTTGATGTGCTCGATCATCAGGCGCACGCTCTCGGCATGGCCGTGCGCGATGTCGATGGTGATGTAGTCGGCGCCCACACCGTCGGCGGCCAGGCGGTCGATCACGTCGTAGTCCGGCGCCTTCACCCCCGAGCTGATGGAGACGAACAGGCCCTTCTCGCGCATGCGCTTCGCATAGGCCACGTTGTCCAGGTCGAAGCGATGCATCACGTAGAAGTAGCCGTGGGCGGCCAGCCACTCGCTGATGGACTCGTCCAGCACCGTCTTCATGTTGGCCGGCACCACCGGCAGCTTGAAGCGCCGGCCGCCGAACTCGATGGAGGGGTCGCATTCGCTGCGGCTTTCCACGCGGCATTTGCGCGGCAGCAGCAGGATGTTGTCGTAGTCAAAAATTTCCATGTCCCAGTTCCTTGTGTTCGAGGGTTCGAAGAAAGGCGCTTGGAACTGGCCGGTTGGCGTTGCCCGGGGCCGGGAAACAAAAAACCGGGCGCAATTGCTTGGGCCCGGTGTCTGATTCTAGGCGGAACCGGCCTGTATTGCCAACCCGGTCCGCGCCATATGCAGGTCATACGGAGGCTGATATGGACCGCGGGAGCCATCCGGGCTTCCTACAATCCAGGCATGTTGTTCGAAGATCCCTCTCCCTTGCTGTCGGGCCTGAACCCCGAGCAGTCTGCCGCCGTCACCCTGCCGCCCGAGCACGCCCTGATCCTGGCCGGCGCCGGTTCGGGCAAGACCCGGGTGCTGACCACCCGGATCGCCTGGCTGCTGCAGAGCGGCCAGGTCTCGCCCGGGGGGGTGATGGCCGTCACCTTCACCAACAAGGCAGCCAAGGAAATGATGACGCGCCTGTCGGCCATGCTGCCGATCAATGTGCGCGGCATGTGGATCGGCACCTTTCACGGACTGTGCAACCGTTTCCTGCGTGCACACCACCAGGCGGCCGGCCTGCCGCAGACCTTCCAGATCCTGGACACGCAGGACCAGCTCTCGGCCATCAAGCGCCTGTGCAAGCAGCACAACGTGGACGACGAACGATTTCCGCCCAAGCAGCTGCAGTGGTTCATCAGCGGTTGCAAGGAGGATGGCCAGCGACCACGGGATGTGGTGGTGCGTGACGACGAGACCCGCCGCAAGGTCGAGATCTACCAGCTCTACGAGGAGCAGTGCCAGCGCGAAGGGGTGGTCGACTTCGGCGAGCTGATGCTGCGCAGCTACGAGGTGCTGCGCGACAACGACCCGATCCGCGTGCATTACCAGCGGCGATTCCGGCATATCCTGATCGACGAGTTCCAGGACACCAACCGGCTGCAGTACGCCTGGATCAAGATGTTCTCTTCGCCACCGGTCGAGGGTCTGCCGCCCTCGGGCAACGCGGTGTTTGCCGTGGGCGATGACGACCAGAGCATCTACGCCTTCCGCGGCGCGCGCGTGGGCAACATGGCCGACTTCGTGCGCGAGTTCCAGGTCCGCCACCAGATCAAGCTGGAGCAGAACTACCGCAGCGCCAGCAACATCCTCAACAGCGCCAACGAGCTGATCAGCCACAACAGCCGCCGCCTGGGCAAGAACCTGCGCACCGATGCGGGGGCGGGCGAGCCGGTGCGGGTGTACGAGGCCAGCAGCGACTTCGCCGAGGCGCAGTGGATGGTCGACGAGATGAAGCAGCTCGAGCGCGACGGCCTGGCGCGCAGCGAGATGGCCGTGCTCTACCGCAGCAACGCGCAGAGCCGGGTGGTGGAAACGGCCCTGTTCAACGCCGGCATGCCTTACCGGGTGTACGGCGGCCTGCGCTTCTTCGAGCGAGCCGAGATCAAGCACGCGCTGGCCTATCTGCGGCTGCTGGAGAACCCGCACGACGACACCAGCTTTCTGCGCGTGGTGAACTTCCCGCCGCGCGGCATCGGCGCGCGCAGCGTCGAGCAGTTGCAGGATGTGGCCCGCGCCAGTGGCTGCTCCCTGCACGACGCGGCCAGTGCCGTCACCGGACGTGCCGGTGCCGCCATCGCGAACTTCATCGCCCTGCTGGATGTCATGCGCGAGCGCACCGAGGCCATGACCCTGCGGGAGATCATCGAGATGGTGCTCGACAGGAGCGGCCTGGTCGAACACTACCGCGCCGAGCGCGAAGGCGAGGACCGGGTGGAGAACCTGCAGGAACTCGTCAACGCCGCCGAAAGTTTTGTGATGCAGGAGGGCTTTGGCCGCGATGCCGTGGCCCTGCCCGTTGACGAGCAGGGCACACCCCTGACGCAGAGCCCGGTCAGCCAGGGCCTGGACCCGGATGCGTCCGTCCTGAGTGAATCGCTGGCACCGGATGCCGAAACCGGCGAGACCCTCAGTCCGCTGGTCGCCTTTCTCACGCACGCCGCGCTGGAGTCGGGAGACAACCAGGCCCAGGCCGGACAGGACGCGGTCCAGCTGATGACCGTGCATGCAGCCAAGGGCCTGGAGTTCGACGCGGTGTTCATCACCGGCCTGGAGGAGGGCCTGTTCCCGCACGAAAACTCCATGAGCGACCGCGACGGCATGGAAGAGGAACGTCGCCTGATGTACGTGGCGATCACGCGTGCGCGAAAGCGCCTGTACCTCACGCACGCGCAGACCCGCATGCTGCATGGCCAGACCCGCTACAACCTGCGCAGCCGCTTTTTCGATGAACTGCCCGAGGCCTGTCTGAAATGGCTCACGCCCAAGGCCGGTGTGGCCTTGTCGCCGACGGCGTGGTCCAGCCCGTCCGGCGCCACAGGTCAGCGCGGAGCGTCACAGCCGGCCTGGTCACCGGGCTGGCTGTCGGCCGCCCAGGCGCCAGCGTCCGCGCCCGAGCCGGACCGTGGCACGGACATACGCGCCGGCCTGCAGGTGTTCCACAACAAATTCGGCGAGGGCAAGGTGCTGGCGGTCGAGGGGGCTGGTGCCGATGCGCGCGCCCAGGGGAGGTTTCCCCGCCACGGCGTCAAATGGCTGGCGCTGTCGGTGGCCAAGCTCACGCCGGTCGCCGACTGAGGCCAGCCCTCCTGGATCGCCACCCAGGAGGCTGCACCTGGGAACGATGGCCCTCAGGTGCCGATCACGCCACCATCTTCCTTGGTGATGACGATGGTGGCGGAGCGAGCGTACCGGCCCATGTTCGGCCAGGTCCCGGTGAGCTTGCCAGCGGCGAAGTCGTCGGCGCTGGTGGTGGCACCGGGGTGCTGGATGTTGACAAACATCGTCTTGCCGTCGGGTGTGGTGATCACGCCGGTGATTTCCTGACCGACCGGGCCCACCAGGAAACGCTTGAGTTCGTGGGTATGCGGGTCGGCGCACAGCATCTGGTTGTTGCCGAACTGAACATAGTCGCCCCGGTTCATCGAGCTTTCGCTGATGTCGGTCTGGATCCATAGGCGGCCGTCCTTGTCGAACCACAGGCCGTCGGGGCTGTTGTGGATCTGGTCCTTGTTCAGGGGCTTGCCGGCGAGCATCGAGTCGTTTTCCGGACCGGAAAGCAGGTAGATGTCCCACTTGAAGCGGGTGGCCGTGGGGTCGTTGCCGGCTTCGGTCCAGCGGATGATGTGGCCCCAGCGGCTCTTGGCACGCGGGTTGGCCTTGTCGGTCACCTCGCGCCGGCTGTTGTTGGTGAGCGTGAAGTACACCTGCCCGGTCTTCGGGTCGATGGCACCCCATTCGGGCCGATCCATTTTGGTGGCCCCCAGGCGGTCCGCGGCCAGTCGGGTGTTGACCAGGACGTCGGCCTGGCTCTGGAAACACGCCTGGCATTGCTCGTCGCCCTGGTTGCTGGGTGTCGGATTCAAGGGGCCCTGGCCAAACACCAGGGGCAGCCACTGGCCCGTGCCGTCGTCGTTGAATCTGGCGACGTACAGCGTGCCTTCGTCGAGGAGGGCGCCGTTGGCCACACCGGCGGCCTTCCGGTACACGCCGTTGGACACGAACTTGTAGATGTATTCGTTGATGGCGTCGTCACCCGAGTAGCAGACCACCGGCTTGCCTTCGACCGCTTTGGCGAACACCACCCCTTCATGCGCGAAGCGACCGAGAGAGGTCCGCTTGACCGGCGTGCTGTCCGGGTTGAACGGGTCGAATTCCACCATCCAGCCAAAGCCATTGGCTTCGTTGCGATAGTCCTGTGTGGCATCGGCGCCCTTGGCGCTGACGTCAAAGCGGACGAACTCGTCGGCACCGCTGTCGGCCAGTTCCCAGCCGTAGCGGGAGGCGGCGGGCCGGCTTTCGTTGTGGCGCACACCATAGCGTGACTGCTCGCGGGTGCGGCCATTGGCGCCGACCTTGTTGATGAAGTAACCGGCCCAGTTTTCCTCGGCCATCATGTAGGTGTTCCAGGGCGTGACGCCGTGGGCGCAGTTGTTGAGCGTGCCCCGGGTACGGGTGCCGTCCGGGCTGTACCTGGTCCTGACCAAATCGGTGCCTCGCACCGGTCCGTTGATGGCCATGGGCGTGGCACCGGTGATGCGGCGGTTGAGCTTGCTGTTCACCACACTCCACTCTCCGTGGGTGCCCTTTTTGATGTGCACCACCGACACGCCGTGGGCGTTGATTTCCTTGCGGCATTCGTCGGCCGGACGCTTGCCGTTGACCAGGGCCGGCACGGCGTTGCGGTCGAGTTTCTGGCCGACGGCGCTGGCGTGCATGTAGCGCGGTTCCACGTATTCGTGGTTCATCACCAGCAGGCCTTCGGTGGAGCTGCCGCGGTAGGGATCCTTGCCCTCGATCGGAAAGAAGTGCATGCCGTCGTGGTGGCTGCCCATCTGGTGGGCCTGGTCGGCACCGGTGTTTTTCAACGGATCGAACGCCGGCAGGTTGCCGGTGATGGGTGTGCCCCAGGGGACGAAGGTCTGCACCTTGTAGCCTTTGGGAACGAGCACCGTGTCGGCCTCACTGATGGGGACGGCCTGAAAGCCGATCAGCGGGCTGCCCGACCCCCCCGCGCCGGTGGCGCAGCCGGCCAGGCCGACACCGCCGAACAGGGTCGCGATCGACGCGCCAAGGGTGCCCTTGAGGGCCGAGCGGCGGCTCAGGTGCGCCTTCAGCACGGCGTCGAAATGGCGGTTGTCACTGGCGTTGGACATCGGCTCGTCGCCGTCGCCGTTGTTGATGATGAGGGAGGAGGGCAGTTGGCTCATGGGGGTCTGCTCGTGGGTGATTCGTGAAGGATGCGGGCGGGGGTGCCTGCCGGGATCCGGTCGGGAAGCCCTTGTAAACCGTATCGTCGCAGTGTGACGACGTGATGAAGGAAGAAACCGGAAAGCGCCTGCCGTCAGTCCGACAGAAGCCCGAGCCAGTCCATCCATTCCCAGGCGAACAGGCCGGTCAGGGCACCCAGCGTCCAGCCGGCCAGCACGTCCGAGGGAAAGTGTGCCCCTGCGTACACCCGCGCCCAGCCGGTGACGGCGCTCAGCAACACCAGGGCGGCGGCGGTCATGGCGTCGGCCGGACCCAGTGTGAGGAAGGCAGTCACAAAGCCCATCACCACGGCGTGTGTGCTCGGGAATCCCGGTCGCAGGCTGTGACCGAGGTGATTCGGGCTCAGGCCCTGGGTGAATGGCCGCTGAACCTGCCAGTGCCGGGCCAGACGCTTCGCGCCCCACTGGACCGCGCCGGCCCACAGCAGGCAGGCGATCACGGTTGTCAGGCCCAGCGTCGACCCCAGTGCCAGCGGCAGCACGACGGCCAGCATGGGCAACCAGCTCCAGCGGCTCGATCCGATCGCCACGGTCAGCACCGCGGGTCGCGCCGCGTGACCGGCACCCAGTCGCGCGAACAGGAACAGATCCACGCGCTGCAGCCATCGGCTCGGGCGTGGTAGGCGCGAATCAAGGGATGCAGGGGATCCGTTGGGGCTGGCATGGCTCATGACGACCAGCATGGCCGACCGACATGACAGCTTCGTGAAGTTCCCTCTGCCGGCCGGGCGATGGCCGGTTCAGGTCACGGTCGATTCGGGCAGGCGATCAGCCTTGGGCTGTCGGCGCCTGCGCCGGGGTGGCCGTGTCTTGCGCGGCCGCCTTGGTCTTGCCTTGCTCGACCTGCAAGGAAAGGTCCAGCAGCACCGCCTTGCTGGTGTAGTAGCGGTCCAGGCGCCATTCGGCAATCACGGCCAGCGCCAGCTCGAAATCCGCATAGCTCAGCTTGTACAGCTCGTCCAGCTGGAACGGTGTCCTGGACTCGAGTGCCAGCACCAGGCGGGAAAGGGTCTCGGCGGTGCTGTGCGTGGGGTTGGCTTCGATCAGCTTACGGGCTTTCTTGACGGCTCGCATGGGGGAACTCCAGAAGTGGGTCGTGCATACTGCGGTACGCAGGGATTCCCCTAGGATATCCGCAGCGTGCCCGGTTTTCGTGAATGAAAAATGACAGAAAAATGACGGTGCCTGCACCCATCTTGTGCGGTTGAGAGGTCATGGCGCCGGCTTGCGCAGCAAGGCCTCCCCCATGCGCAACAGGCGCCCGCTGACCATGCCCGGTGCCAGGGACAGGTCTGGAGGAGCCAGCACGACGATGGTCGATCCGTGCTCGAACCATCCTATCTCATCGCCGCGCGCGTAGTGGGCGTCGCAGGGCAGCTCGTTGGGTCCCGGGTAACGCAGGTTCAGCGGCACGTCCAGTGCGTGCAGTCGCAGGCTCGCCACCAGGATCGCCGCCACAGGCACCAGCAGCAGCCAGCGGCCGTCGGCCAGCTCCAGGTGGAGAACCGCCCGCTCGTTCTTGCAGAACAGGCGCTCGATGCGCCTGAGGGCAATCGGGTTGACATTCCAGGTGTCACCGCTGATGTAGGTGACGTGGGACAGCCGCGCGTGGTCCGGTGCATGGAAGCGGTGGTACATGGCCGAGGTCAGGCGCAGCGTCACGTAGCAGCCCCCGACCAGGGCGGACGCCCACCGGGTGCCTTGCGGGGTGTTGCCCAGCAGGTCCTCCAGCAGGTAAGGGAAGCCCTTGATCTGGAAGACCTGGGTGCGGTTCGGCCCCACGGCCTCGATGGTGCCGGTGGCGCCGACGATGCCGTCGCTCGGGCTGACGATCACCGTGTCCGTGTTGTCCACCGGCCGGGCCCCGGGTCGAAGCTCGCGCGTGAAGCACTCGTGCAGGCTCCGGAACCCGGTGTGCCTGGCCTCGCTCAGGTCCAGGTCGGTGAAGCGCGTCCACACCCACATCGAGAGGCGGTAGACCCAGGGGTGGCGGATGCGGCTGAACCACCCCACGAAGCGCGTGGCCGCGAGGCGGGGAATGCGGTTGGTCAGCAGGAAATTCAGGTCTTCCTGCAGCGCCAGCCGCTTCAGTTGATGGGTGATTTTCATGCGCGTGTCACTTCGATGCCATAAAAGATGCGGGCGGCTGTTCCGCAGGAGTCAACCCCATGTCTGTTTTGCCCTACGCTTTGCCTTTGGGCGCGCTGGCCCTGAGCTGGCCCATGCTGTCCCGGCGTCTGGCGCTTTCGCGTGCCAAGCACCGTTCGCTGGCAGGCCATTCCCGAATGGCCAAGCGTCTGGCCCGTTGGCTGCCGGCCTACCACTACGACGAGCACGAATTCTTTCGTTGTGACGGGGCGGATGAAGGGGTGGCCCAGCGGCGCCGGGAGGCTTTCGAGGCCTTGTCCGCCGGTTTCTCCACCCGCTATGCCCGTTCGCTGGCGCTGACCCGCCAGGCGAGGGAGGGGCTTGCCGACCTTCAGCTGACCAGCGCCTACCGGGTGCCTTTCCAGTTCGCGCCCCTGGTCCGCCAGCACCTGCCTGTGGGCGCCTTTGTGGCATCGGCCCAGGGCCACACGCTCATCGATCTGGACGGCAACCGGTTCATCGATCTGACCGGTTCCTACGGGGTGAATGTGATGGGGGTGGACTTCTACAAGGCCTGCATGGCCGAGGGCTTGCAGGTGGCCGAGGCGCTCGGCCCGGTGCTGGGCGCCTACCACCCCTGCGTCGCAGGCATTGTGGAGCGCCTGCAGGACATCTCGGGGCAGGACGAGGTGTCCTTCCACATGTCGGGCACGGAGGCGGTGATGCAGGCGGTCCGGCTGGCCCGCTACCACACCGGGCGGCGCCACCTGGTGCGCTTCTGCGGGGCCTACCACGGCTGGTGGGACGATGTGCAGCCGGGGCCGGGCAATCCGATGCCGCCGCGGGAAACTTACACCCTGGCCGACATCAGCGAGCGCAGCCTGGACGTGTTGCGGCACCGGCGCGACATCGCCTGTGTGCTGGTCAACCCCCTGCAGGCCCTGCATCCGAATCGCAACGCCCCGGCCGACTCCGCCCTGCTTGACAGCAGCCGCCGCGCCGGATTCGACCGGCAGGCCTACGCCGACTGGCTGCAGCGGCTGCGCCAGGTATGCACCGAGCGGCGAATCGTGCTGATCATGGACGAGGTGTTTCTCGGCTTCCGGCTGGCACCGGGCGGCGCACAGGCCTACTTCGGCGTGCAGGCCGACATGGTGACCTACGGCAAGACGATCGCCGGGGGCTACCCGGTGGGTGTCCTGTGCGGCCGCCACGACCTGATGCGCCGTTACCGCGACGACCGACCGGCCGATCTGTGCCTGGCGCGTGGCACTTTCAATGCCCATCCTTATGTGATGGCCGGCATGTCCGCCTTCCTCAAGCGCCTGGACGACCCGGAGGTGCTCGCGGCCTATGAGGGGCAGGATGAGCGCTGGGATGCGCGCGCCCGCCTGTTCAACGAAACCATGGAACGCGAGGCGCTGCCCATGCGTGCGGCTCACCTGCAGAGCATCTGGACCATCGATTTCACCGAGCCCTCGCGCTACAACTGGATGCTGCAGTATTACCTGCGCTGGCATGGTGTGGCCCTGAGCTGGGTCGGAACCGGACGGCTGATCTTCAGTCTGCGCATGGACGATGCCGAGTTCGCGGAGGTGGTGGAACGCTTCGTGAAGGCGGGTCGCGACATGCGCAGGAGCGGCTGGTGGATGAATCCGGAAGGCCTGAACGATCGCTGGATCCGCCGACGCGTGCTGCGCGAGTTTCTGGCGGCCCGTTTCGGGTTCTGAGGCCCGACGGGCACCGGGGTCAGGACTCAGCGGGCCCGACCGTGGCCCGGGTCCAGCCACTCGCCGCGCATCAGGTGCAGGGGCGCCTTGTGGTAGAGAGCGATGTCGTGGAAGGGATCGGTGAGGATCTTGGTGGCCCAGACCAGACCGGTCCGCAGATCCTTGAGGAACCAGAGCTGCACGACCCGGAACAGCAGGCCGCCGATGCCCAGCAGCAGCCAGGCGGCGCCGACCTGCCGGATGTAGCCGTTGAAGTCTTCGTGGGCTTCCACCAGGCCAAGGGCACCGGGATGCAGGGCAATGACCAGCGGCACCAGGGCCCACAAGGCCATCAGCACCACCTTGCGTTGCAGGTTGTACCCCACCTTGATCGCCTCTTTGTGCTCGTGGGTGGCCTGGTTGATCTCGTCGTACCCCTTGGGTTCGAAAAAGAAATGTCCGGCCTGCCGCGAAGTCATGGAGATCAGCCAGGCGATCAGGGCCGAGACCACCGGGTCGATCAGGAGCCACAGGTAGGCGACCAGAAAGCTGATGGCGCTGACCAGGTGCAGGGCCTGGTTGATCCGGCTGTGGTGGTAGTAGCGGTGATCGTCCCAGCGCTGCGTGGCGAGTTCCTGGAAGAAGCTGTTCACATCATCTCCTTGGCGTTTCAACGGTTGGAGGCCGGCGACCCAGCCCCGGCGCATCTTGCGGCGTCCGCATGAAACCGGCGTGACAGATGGGGAGGGTCATTCGGGTGGCATGTGGCTGACACGAAACAGCGATGCCTTGTCATCAGTTTGTTGCGCTGGCCGGCGAGACTGCGCGCATGAGACACGACCCCTGCTCCGACCTGCTGCTGCAGGATCTGCCCGTCCACCAGCCTCGCCTGCAACTGGCGGTGGTGACCGAGACCTGGCCGCCCGAGGTCAATGGCGTGGCGTTGACACTGGCTCGCCTCGTCAGCACCCTGTGCGACCGTGGCCATCGGATCCAGTTGGTGCGGCCGCGGCAGGTGCCGGATGGGGGCGAGGCGTCCGCGAGTGGCCTTGAAGAAAAGCTCATGCGCGGCATGCCGATTCCGCGATACCCTCAACTCAAACTGGGCTTGCCCGCCCGTCGCGCGCTGCAACAGTCGTGGACCTTCCGACGGCCCGATCTGGTGCACATCGCCACCGAGGGCCCCCTGGGCTGGTCGGCCCTGCAGGCGGCCCGCCGGCTGCGACTGCCGGTGAGCTCGGACTTCCGGACCAACTTTCACAGCTACAGTGCCCATTACGGTCTGGGATGGCTCAGGAAACCCATTGCGGCCTACCTGCGGCGCTTTCACAACCAGACCGGCTTCACCATGGTGCCCACACGCGCCCTGGCCGCCGAGCTCATCAACCAGGGCTTCGAGCGCGTGCGCGTCGTGGGGCGGGGCATCGATACGCGCCTGTTCCATCCGGGGCGGCGCGACGAGTCGCTGCGCCATCGCTGGGGTGCTGGCGAGGGCGACACCGTCCTGCTCGCGGTGGGTCGCCTGGCGGCCGAAAAAAACCTGGATCTGGTCGTGCGGGCCTACGAAACCATGCGGCATTCCGGTGCCGGGACCCGACTGGTGTTCGCCGGCGACGGCCCGATGCGCGCCGCCCTGCAGCGCCGCTGCCCCGAGGCCATCTTCATGGGGCAGTGCAGCCATGCCGAACTGGCGGTCTGCTACGCCAGCGCCGATCTGATGCTTTTTCCCAGCCTGACCGAGACCTTCGGCAACGTCACACTGGAAGCCATGGCCAGCGGCCTGCCGGTGCTGGCGTTCGATGTGGCGGCAGCGGCCGAATGGATCACATCGGGTGAGGACGGCTGGCTGGCCAGTGCAGGACGCGAGGAACGCTATCTTGAACAGGCGGCCGCCCTGGCCGGGCAGGTCGACACCCTGCGCATGGCAGGCCAGCGGGCCGCCCGTCGCGTCGCTTCCCAGGACTGGCAGCGCATCGCAGGCCAGGTCGAGGAGCTGTGGTCCGGCCTGCTTTCGAGTCCGTCGCCGCGACCGGCCGCTCTCGCCCTGCCGGTCGCATGACCCGAACCCCGCCGCCGGCGGGGTTCGGCATCAGGGCTGCGTCAGACCGCCGGCGCTCACCACCGACTGGTGCGAGTACGCCTCGGCCGCCGGTCGCTGCACCGTGTTGCGAGCCTGCACCCGAGTCATGGGAGTCTCCGAGGAAATGCGGCCTTTGTGGCCGAGATGAAAAAAGGAGGTGGGCACAAGGCACCCACCCCCGTCAATGCCGGTGCGGACTGGCATACCCACGCCCGGCTTCCCTAAGCAAGCGGAAATCAGCCGCCGATCACGCCACCGTCCAGGCGGCGAACGACCACCGTGGCCGAACGCGGACGGCCGGCGTCGGCGCGGTTGGCGGGCGGATTGGTCTGGCTGGCCGGCCAGATGGAGAAGGCCGTCGGGTTGCGGGCGATCTGATCGTCCCCGGACTGGGCCGGGCGGTTCGGGTGGGATCCCACTTCGCCCGGGTGCTGCACGTTGACGAACATGGTCCGGCGGTCGGGTGTGAAGGCCAGACCGGTGATTTCGCAGCCCGACGGGCCGACCAGGAATCGCCGTACCTCGCCGGTCTCGACATCGGCGGCCAGCATCTGGTTGTTGCCCATGCCGGCGAAATTGTTGGTGTTGGCGAAGGAACCGTCGGTCTGGATCCAGAGGCGACCGCTCTGGTCGAAGTACAGGCCGTCGGGCGAGTTGAACATGTTCTCGGGGGTGATGTTCAACGAGCCCGAGCGCGGGTCGGTGCGGTCCGGGAAGGCGACCGGGTTGCCCGCCAGCAGGAACATGTCCCAGGTGAAGGTGGTGGCCTTGGGGTCGGCGCCGGTTTCGGTCCAGCGCAGGATGTGGCCCCAGGCGTTGGAGGCGCGCGGGTTGGCCTCGTCGACGGCGAAAGTGGTTCCGCGCTGTGAGTTGTTCGTCAGCGCGATGTACACGTCGCCCAACCGGGTCGGGTTGGCCGCGATCCACTCCGGGCGGTCCATCCGGGTGGCGCCCACAAAGTCGGCGGCCATGCGGGTGCGAATCAGGACGTCGGCCTGATCGGCGAAGCCGTTTTCCACCGTCAGGCCGTTCTGGCCGTGCACCAGGGCGATCCATTCGCCGATACCCCGGTTGTCACCGGCCACGGCACCGGCATCGAAGCGGGCCACGTACAGGGTGCCCGAGTCCAGCAGGTCGCGGTTGGCGGCCATGTTGGTGGGGTTGAACGGGTTGGCACACACGAACTTGTAGATGTAGTCGCCGCGCTCGTCGTCGCCCGAGTAGGCCACCACGGTGTTGTCGGCACCGATCACGATCTCGATGTTCTCGTGCTTGAAACGGCCCAGGGCGGTGCGCTTCTTCGGCTTGCTCTGCGGGTTGTAGGGGTCCACTTCCACCACCCAGTGGAACCGGTTCGGCTCGTTGGGGTTGGCGTTCAGGTCGAAACGTGGATCCTGGGTGTGCCACATGTAGCCGAAACCGTTCTGGCTGTAGCCGTAGCGCGCTTCGGCGGCGGTGCGGGTGCGGCTGCCGTTCCAGCCGAAGTAGCCGTTGGAGTTTTCCTCGCAGGTCAGGTAGGTGCCCCAGGGGGTCTGGCCGTTGGCGCAGTTGTTCAGGGTGCCCAGCACCTCGGTGCCGGTTGGGTCGGCGGCCGTGCGCACGGCCGCGTTGCCACGCACCGGGCCGGTGAGCTCGATGGGGGTGTAACCGGTGACCCGGCGGTTGTAGGGCGAGCCCTTGACATAGCGCCAGCTGCCGTCGGCGTTGCGCTGGACCTCCATCACGCTCAGGCCATGACCGGCCAGGCCCTTGCGCACCTTTTCGAAGGTGAAAGGCTCATACCATTCGCCCGTGCCGGCCTCCAGCTCGGGCTTGTAGTAGTACTCGGGGTTGATGTACTCGTGGTTGAGCACCAGCAGACCGCGGTCGTTGCTTTCGGTGCCGAAGGGCAGCGGGAAGAAGCTCATGCCGTCGTGGTTGTCCCCCACCTGCAGCTCGGCCTCGCGCCAGGTCTCGCTGGCATCGCCGGCGAAGTCGGGGCTGTCGGCAAACAGCGGATCGCCCCAGCTGTTCAGGATCTCGGCCGTGTAGCCTTCCGGCACGATCACCACATCGCCGCTCGATGCCGCCACCGGATTGAAGCCCAGGACCGCTTCCCGAGGCGTGGCGGGCGGGGGCGTGGTGACCGTGTCGCTGCCACCGCCGCAGGCGGCCAGGCCCCCCAGGAAGGGCAGCATCGCGGCGCCCAGCCCTGACTTCAGCAAAAGGCGCCTTTGGGGGTTTTGTGCGATGGCCTGATCGACCAGTTCGGTCAGGCTGACGTTGCGGGAGGTGTTGGATACACCGTCGTCGTCTCGAATGCTTTGGGCCATGAGGCTCTCCACCGTGGGTTGAACAGAACCCGCAGTGTCGACAGCGTGCGTGACGCCTTCATGGTGCTTGTGTGAAGCCTCGATGACCTGTCGAGGCGTCTGTTTCGGCGATGCCTGCTCAGGTGGGGTCGCTGCCCGCCGGACGTGCCGCCGCAGCAGACCCGTCGTGGTCGATGAAGCTGTCCCTGAAGGTGAAGTACACCGACGTGTGGAACATGGCGGCCATCAGCAACACCGCCGGGTACAGCATGAAGCCCATGGCCTGCGCGCCGCCGAACAGCGCCGCCACGAAACTGATGACCACGCTGCCCAGCAGGAACACGGCCAGCCAGCCCAGGCCGTAGGCAAGCATGGCGCCCTTGTTGCGCCAGCAGGCCAGAGCGCTGAAAAACAGGCTCTTGACCGGTGCGACACCGTGCCAGTGCACCAGCGCGGGGGCGTGCCAGAACGCCATCAGCACCGGGATGTACAGCAGCATCATCAGCAGCATGCCGGGGCCGAACATGGCCTGGCGCAGCATTTCGGGCGTGATCTCGGTGTCCGGTGTGAGCACCGGTGCCTCGCCCGGACCCGCCAGGGAGGCGAGGCCGACCAGCGCCGTGAGCACCACCGCATAGATGGCACCCAGGACCAGCATGGGGCGGGCCTGGTTGAAACCGCCTCGAAACGCGGTCACCAGCAGCACGGGCATGGGGAAGCGCCCTTCGTGCGCTTCGCGGCTCGCTGCCATCAGACCGACGGTCGCCGACGGCACCAAGGCAATCGCCAGCAGCGAACCGAACACCGGAACGACCGAAAGCACCGACACCACGGCCATGAACATGAAGAACAGGCCTGCCATCGCCAGCGGTTGCCTGAAGAAGGTGCGGGCTCCCAGCTTGACCCAGCCGAAACCCTGCGAGGCGGGAACAGGATGCAGCCTCATGCCGGTGCCAGCTCCGGCAGGACGTGCGCTGCCGCCGACTGCGGCACTCGCGCCCGCAGCACGCGCTCGAAATGGGACGGATCGTGCGGCTTCAGCATGCTGGCCTCTCGCGGCAGGTGAAGATCCCAGAGCCTGGAGATCCAGAAACGCAGGGCACCCGCGCGCAGCATGGCGGGCATCAGCTGGTGTTCGGCCGCGGTGAGGGGGCGTACCGACTCGTAGGCCGCCAGAAAGCGGTCGGCCAGCTCGGGCACGGGAAGCCCGTCGACTTCGGGCTCACCGTGCCGGACACACCAGTCGTTCAGGCAGACCGCGATGTCGAACAGGAAGCTGTCGCAGCCGGCGAAGTAGAAATCGAAGAAGCCGGTCAGCTCGCCGTCTTCGAACATCACGTTGTCGCGGAACAGGTCGGCGTGGATGGGGCCACGGGGCAGCGCCTTGTGGGCCGATGACGAGGCCACGTGGTTCTGGTAGGCAAGTTCGCCCAGGATCAGTCGGCTCTGGGCCTGGTCGAGAAACGGCAGCACCACCGGCACCGTCTCGTTCCACCAGGCCAGGCCGCGCAGGTTGTCCTGGCGCATCTCGAAGTCCAGTCCTGCCAGGTGCATGCGTGCGAGCATGGCGCCCACCGCCTCGCAATGGGCCACGCCAGGCCGCAACTCGCTGCGACCGCGCAAGCGGTCGACCACGGCGGCGGGCTTGTCCTGGATGCGGTGCAGGATCTCGCCGCCGGCGTTGGCGGCCGGCCCCGGCACCGGAATGCCGCGTCCAGCCAGGTGCCGCATCAGGTGGAGGTAGAAGGGCAACTGCTCGAACCCGAGGCGTTCGAAAACCGTCAGCACGTGCCGAAGGGTCTGCCCCTCGCGCTCGCTGCTGACGAAGTAGTTGGTGTTCTCGATGCCGCCCTGGATCCCCTGCAACTCGGTCAGGTCGCCCAGGTCAAGTTCGTGCAGCAGGGCAGCGGCTTCTTCGAAGCGGACTTCGGTGTAAACGGCCATCGGCGGGCCCGGTCAGAAATTCAGCAAGCGCCAGCTGCTGCGGCCTGCGCTGCCGGTGCCATGTGCCGCCCCCTGGTCTGCCGGACCCTGGCGGGTGCTTATCTGGTAGGCGGGTGCGCCCGTCTTGGGCTGTACCTCGATGCGCTGGGTCTGCCCGGCCACACGCAACTCGTCGACACGGGCCAGGGCATCCTCATGGGTGATGCGCTCGATGCGGTCGGTGGGTTGCCGCTGCAGCGGTTCGGCCTCAGTGGCCGGCGACTGGGCCAGGACCGTCCCGCAGGCGCCCAAGGCAACGGCGGCCGCAACAGCCCGGAATCGGAAGTAACACAAGGCAGACATGCCGATATTGTAGGCAACTTGCCCGGGTCGGGCGGCGCCGACCCGGCGGACGCCCCGCCTCGCCGCCCGGCGATATCCCCGACAATGCCCCCATGTCCGACACGAATCCGATTTCGCCCCATCTGCTGCTGGTCGATGGCTCCAGCTACCTGTACCGGGCATTTCACGCCATGCCCGACCTGCGGGCCGTGCCGGGAGATCCGTCCAGCCCCGCCACCGGAGCCATCCGCGGCATGATCAACATGATGCAGAAGCTGCGCCGGGACTTTCCCGGCGCCGCCTACGCCGCCTGCGTGTTCGATGCATCGGGCCCCACCTTTCGCGACGCCCTCTATCCGGCCTACAAGGCCCAGCGCAGCCCGATGCCGGATGACCTGCGCAGCCAGATTCCGCCCATCCACGAGGTGGTGCGGCTGCTGGGCTGGACGGTGCTGGACGTGCCGGGTGTCGAGGCCGACGATGTCATCGGCACTCTGGCGGCCACCGCGGCGGCCCAGGGCCTGCAGGTGGTCATCAGCAGCGGCGACAAGGACCTCGCGCAGCTGGTCAACGAGCAGATCACCATCATCGACACCATGAACGACCGCCGGCGAGATCTGGCCGGCGTGGAAGCCGAATTCGGTGTGCCGGCGCGGCTGATGGTGGATTTCCAGACCCTGGTGGGCGATGCGGTGGACAACGTGCCCGGCGTCGACAAGGTGGGGCCCAAGACAGCGGCCAAGTGGCTGCAGGAGCACGGCTCGCTGGACGCCATCGTCGCCCACGCGGACCGGATCAAGGGAGTGGCCGGGGAAAACCTGCGCAAGGCACTGGACTGGCTGCCCACCGGGCGCCAGCTGCTGACGATCAAGACCGACTGCGACCTCAACGGCTGGGTGCCCGATTTGCCGGCACTCGATGCGATCCGCCTGGGGGAGCCGCAGGCCGGCCCGCTGCGGGCGTTCTGCGAGCAGTACGGGTTCAAGGGCCTGGCCCGGTCGCTGCAGGAAGGCGAAACCCCTGCGGGGGCGGTGTCCGCTGGCGACGCGGCCGGCAAGCGCGGCGATACCGACGACCTGTTCGCCGACCCGGTCCCCGCGGCGTCGACCCCCATGATCAAGACCTACGACACCATCCTGGACTGGGCCAGCTTCGACCGCTGGCTGACCAAGATCGAGGCCGCCGAGCTGACCGCGCTCGACACCGAAACCACCTCGCTGGACGAGATGGTGGCGCAGATCGTCGGCATCAGCTTCAGTGTGACGCCAGGCGAGGCCGCCTACATTCCGCTGAAACACGCCGGTCCGGACGCGCCCGAGCAGCTGCCCTTCGACGAGGTGCTGGCCCGGCTCAGGCCCTGGCTGGAGAACCCGGCCCGGCACAAGCTCGGGCAACACATCAAGTACGACCGGCACGTGTTCGCCAACCACGGCATCGAGGTGCAGGGCTATGTGCACGACACGCTGTTGCAGAGCTACGTGCTGGAGGTGCACAAGCCGCACAACCTGCAAAGCCTGGCCGAGCGCCACCTGGGCCGCAGCGGCATCAGCTACGAGTCGCTGTGCGGCAAGGGCGCGCACCAGATCCCGTTTGCCCAGGTGGATGTGGCCAGGGCGGCCGAATACTCGTGCGAGGACAGCGACCAGACTCTCGATGTGCACCGCGTGCTGTGGCCCCGCCTGCAGGCCGACGAAAAACTGCGCCGCATCTACGAACTCGAGATCGCCAGCAGCGAGGTGCTTTACCGCATCGAGCGCAACGGCGTCCTGATCGACGCGCCCACGCTGGCGCGCCAGAGCCACGATCTGGGCCAGCGCATCTTCGCGCTGGAGCAGGAAGCCTACGAAATCGCCGGTCAGCCCTTCAACCTGGGCAGCCCCAAACAGCTGGGCGAGATCTTCTTCGACAAACTCGGTCTGCCGGTGATCAAGAAGACCGCCACCGGCGCTCGCAGCACCGACGAGGAGGTGCTGGAAAAACTGGCCGAAGACTACCCGCTGCCGGCCAAGATCCTGCAGCACCGCAGCCTGTCCAAGCTCAAGGGCACCTACACCGACAAGCTGGCGCAGCTGGCGCACCCGCGCACCGGCCGGGTCCACACCCATTACGCCCAGGCCGTGGCCGTGACCGGGCGTCTGTCCAGCAACGACCCCAACCTGCAGAACATCCCCATCCGCACCCCCGAGGGGCGCCGCGTCCGCGAGGCCTTCGTGGCCGCCCCGGGGCACCTCATTGCCAGCGCCGACTACTCGCAGATCGAGCTGCGCATCATGGCCCACCTCAGTGGTGACGAGGCCTTGTTGCGCGCCTTCCACGAGGGACAGGACGTGCACCGGGCCACGGCAGCCGAGGTCTTCGGCATCGAGCCTGCCCAGGTCAGCAGCGAGCAGCGGCGCTATGCCAAGACCATCAATTTCGGCCTCATCTACGGCATGAGCGCCTTCGGTCTGGCCAAGTCGCTGGGCATCGAAACGACCGCGGCCAAGACCTATATCGACCGCTACTTCGCCCGCTTCGCCGGTGTCAGGCAGTACATGGACGACACCAAGGCCCAGGCCAAGGCCCAGGGCTATGTGGAGACCGTGTTCGGTCGTCGCCTTTACCTGCCCGAGATCAACAGCCCCAACGGTCCGCGACGCGCCGGTGCCGAACGCGCCGCCATCAATGCCCCCATGCAGGGCACGGCGGCCGACCTGATCAAGATGGCGATGGTGGCGGTGCAGCAGGCGCTGGATGTCCAGGGCAAGGCCACCCGAATGATCATGCAGGTGCACGACGAACTGGTGTTCGAGTTGCCGGAGGAGGAGCTGGACTGGGTCCGGGCCGAGGTGCCGGGCCTGATGGCCGGCGTGGCCGAGCTCAAGGTGCCATTGCTGGCGGAAGTCGGGGCCGGTCACAACTGGGACCAGGCCCATTGAACTTCTGGCCCCTTGTCAGGGTCGGCAGGCATTCCAACCACCACCGGAGACACATCATGCTCAATGAATCGCATCAACAGGACCTGTCGGCCCTGCTTCCGGGCCGCTCCACCGGGAATGGCGCCACCCGCCGTACGGCACTCAAGGCCGCCCTGGGGGTGGGTTACGCGGCGTCCACGCTGCCGACCTTGGCCCAGACGGCCATCAGCACGCCTTCCGACGGACTGACCGTCGGTGAGGTGATGGTCGACGTCAACGGCTTCTCCATGCCGGTCTACCGGGCCGCTCCGGCCGGTCGGACCGGACTGCCGGTGGTGCTGGTGCTGTCGGAGATTTTTGGTGTGCATGAGTACATCGCCGACACCGCCCGCCGGTTTGCGCGCGCCGGTTACCTGGCCCTGGCGCCCGAGCTGTTCGTCCGTCAGGGCGACGCCCAGGGCTACGGCGAAATGGCCCGGCTGATTGCCGAGGTGATTTCCAAGGTGCCCGATGCCCAGGTCATGGGCGACCTGGACGCGACCGTGAAGTGGGCGGCCGCCAACGGCGGCGACACGCGCAAGCTGGGCGTCACCGGTTTCTGCTGGGGCGGCCGGCAGACCTGGCTCTACGCCGCCCACAACCCCGCCGTCAAGGCAGGCGTGGCCTGGTATGGGCGGCTGGTGGGGCCGACCAGCGAACTGATGCCCAGGCACCCGGTGGATATCGCCGGTCAGTTGCACGGCCCGGTGCTCGGCCTCTATGGCGCCGAGGACACCGGCATCCCCCTTGACACGGTTGATAAGATGAAAGCCGCACTGGCGGCGGGCAATGCCGCGGCCAAGGCCTCGACCTTTGTGGTGTACCCGGGTGCACCCCATGCCTTCCACGCCGACTACCGGCCCAGTTTCCGCCGCGAGGCGGCAGAAGATGGCTGGAAGCGGGCGCTGGACTGGTTCCGGCGGCATGGGGTGGCCTGATACGGAGTGGCAGTCGGTTCACCAGTGCAGCGGGGTCGCATCATGCGGCCCCTTTTTTGTGGGTGGCCGGCTGCTGCGGTCGCCAGTTGTGAGTCCTTGACATGACCCTGATTGCGATATTGATCGGAACCGTGGCCGCGGGTGTGGGCAGCGTGTGGCTGGCCGCCCTGCTGAGCTTTGCCATGCTGGCGCGCTTCACCCAGCACATGCTCAGCCTGGCCGCCGGTGCCCTGATGGCGACCGCGTTCATGCACCTGCTGCCCGAGGCCTTCGAAAGTGCCGCCGGGGCGCATGAGCTGTTCGCCCTGCTGCTGGCGGGCCTGGTGTTCTTCTTTCTGCTGGACAAGGCCGAACTCTGGCACCATGGCCACGAGCATCACCACGGATCCGATGGGTCCCACGGGCACGCCGGTCACCACCACGCCCACGATCACGGGCATCACCACCATGGTGACGAACGCCGCTCGGGTGGCTGGGCCGTGCTGGCCGGTGACAGCGTCCATGCCTTCGGTGACGGCATCCTGATCGCTTCGGCCTTTGTGGCCGACATCCGTCTCGGCGTGGTCGCTTCGCTGGCCGTGCTGGCCCATGAAGTGCCGCACCACATGGGTGACCTGGTGGTGTTGCGCCAGACCTCGGGAACCGCGCGCGCGGCGCTGATCAAGGTGTCCATGGCCGGTACCGTGACCGCCCTCGGGGGGGTGGTGGGTTATGTGCTGCTCAACCGGCTGGAGGATTACCTGCCGTATTTTCTGGTCGCCGCGTCCAGCAGCTTCGTCTATGTGGCCCTGGCGGACCTGATTCCCCAGTTGCAGAAGCGGCTGGGCATGCGTCAGACGCTGGCGCAGGTGGCCTGGTTGCTGGCCGGCATCGGGCTCGTGACCGTGGTCAGCGGGCTGGCGCACCGACACTGAGTCCGGGGTCCGGGATCAGACCTCTTCGCTGCCGAAGTGGAAGCAGAATCGTGCCCCCTGGCCTGGCGCGCCTTCGGCCTTGATCTGGCCGCCGTGGCGCTCGATGATGCGCCGAACGGTCGCCAGACCGATGCCCGAACCTTCGAA
>CALMYH010000011.1 GCA_937873395.1 uncultured Burkholderiales bacterium | reverse complement strand
ATATACATTGTCGAATAAATAGACGGCAATGACGGCCATGAAAAAAGCCCGCCGGCTCATGGAACCGCGGGCCTGATGGTCAACGGGTCACAAACACTCAGCGACCCGCGGCATCCGAAAAGTCGGCCCGGCGTTCGCTGGCCCGCACAGTGCGCTTCAGCGCCCCCCAGACCGACCACAGCAGCAACGCGGCACCGAAGGCCAGCAGCCAGGCGCTGATGGGCCGTTCGATGAAAGTCATCATGTCACCGCGGGAGAGCAGCAAGGCGCGTCGCAGGCTCTCTTCCATCAGAGGCCCCAGAACAAAGCCCAGCAGCATGGGCGCCGCCTCGAAACGGAGAACGGCCATGGCGTAGCCGAGAGCACCGATGCCCGCCACCATCAACACATCGAAGGTGTTGTTGTTGACGCTGTACACCCCCAGGCTGATGAACACCAGGATGGCCGGATACAGCACCCGATAAGGAATGCGCAGGATGGCCACCCAGATGCCGATCAGCGGCAGATTCAGGATCACCAGCATGATGTTGCCGATGCCGAAGCTGACGATCAGGCCCCAGAACAGGTCCGGCTGCTGGGTCATCAGCAAGGGACCGGGCTGGATACCATGGATGATCAGGGCGCCCAGCATCAGTGCCATGACCGCATCGCCGGGAATGCCCAGCGACAAGGTGGGCACAAAGGCCGTCTGGGCCGCTGCGTTGTTGGCCGACTCGGGCGCGGTCACACCCTCGATGGCACCATTGCCAAACCGGGTCGGGTCTTTCGCGACCTTCTTCTCCACCGCGTAAGACATGAAGGATGCGATGGAAGCACCGGTCCCGGGCAGCGCGCCGAAGAAGCTGCCGATGCCGGTGCCGCGCAGCATGGGCATGATGGAGTCGCGCATGTCCTTGCCGGTCGGCATCATGCCCCGGAAGGTGATCTTCTCCTGAGACTTGGCATCGCGCACCTGATTGATGCTGGAGATCACCTCGGAAATGCCGAAGATGCCCATGGCCAGCGCCACCAGGTTGATGCCGTCCATGAGCTCGGGCACGCCGAAATCGTAGCGCACCTGGCCCGAATTGACATCGGTCCCGACCGTTCCCAGCAACAGACCGACCGCCACCATGGCCAGGCCCTTGGCCGGTGAACCGGAAGCGAGCGTCGAGGCGGCAATCAGCCCCAGCAGCATCATCGAGAAATACTCGGCCGGCCCGAACTTGAGGCCGAGCTCCGCAATCCCGGGCGCAAACAGGGCCAGGATCAGGATGCCGATCATCGAGCCGACGAAGGACGCGACGGTGGTCATGAACAAGGCCACGCCGGCCCTTCCCTGCTTGGCCATCGGGTAGCCATCCAGGCAAGCCACCGCCGACGAGGGGGTACCCGGCAGGTTCAGCAAGATGGAGGCGGTGGACCCCCCGTACTGCGCGCCGTAATAAACCCCGGCCAGCATCACGATGGCGGCCGTCGGCGGTATGTGATAGGTGATGGGCAGCAGCAGCGAGATGGTGGCCAGCGCACCGATGCCGGGCAGGACACCGATCAGGGTGCCCAGAAACACGCCGATGAAGCAATACAGCAGGGTGGTCGGCTCCATCGCCGACTGCAGTCCGATGAGAAGGCCGTTGACGACATCCATGGGGGTCTCGTTTCTTTATGGGTGGGTTCTGGGACGGCGCAACGCTCAAGGGCTCCAGGGCCAGACCGGCAGGATCATGCCCAAGCCCATGCTGAAGACCAGGTAGGTGACGGCAGCCACCCCGACGGCAATGATCAGGCGGCCCTTCCAGCGGGTTTCCCGATCCGCCAGGGATGAAACGATGGCGGCAAGCACGGTGGAGAAAACCAATCCGAGCGTCTTCAAGGTCAGCGCGAACAGGACGATGCTGCCCAGCACCAGCGCGAGCGTCTTCCATTCGACCTGGATCGGATCTCCGCGCCGGAAGAAGGCCGGTACGGCAATGAACAGCCCCAGCACGGCCACAATCATGCCCAGGGCCACCGGGAAGTATCCCGGCCCCATGCGGTTGAGGGATCCGAATTCGTACTGCTGTCCGTAGTAGGCGGCAAACGCCCCCAGGGCCGTCAGGGCCAAGCCGCCGACGATGTCGTGTGTGTCCTTGTGACTCATGATGTCTCCGGTTGCGTGGCCGTCCGAGCGGGTCATCCCCGATCCTGCGGCCGGTACCCGAGGATTGGAAGCGCAAACGCCCTCCCCGTCTTTAAGTAATTACACGTAGAGACGTCACAGGGGAGACCTGCGTGGCTCCCGGCGCATCCGCTCACCAGCGCCCGGCCGGCTGCCGCTGGCGGATGACCCTGGCAATCGCGTCGATGTCGCGCTGTCGGCCAGCCCGCCGCGCGAAGTCGATGGCGGTCAGCCCCTGACGGTTGCGCAACTGAGGGTCGGCGCCCTCTTGAAGCAGCAGATCGACCAGCGCAGACGTCCCATAGAAGGCCGCCATCATGAGTGGGGTGGTTCCGTTCGGGGACTCCGCATCGATGTACGCGTGATGTTCCAGCAACAGGCGGGCCATGG
This sequence comes from uncultured Burkholderiales bacterium, assembly GCA_937873395.1. Lineage (GTDB taxonomy): Bacteria > Pseudomonadota > Gammaproteobacteria > Burkholderiales > Burkholderiaceae_C > Hydrogenophaga. The sequence goes on along the minus strand of CALMYH010000011.1, from coordinate 52,543 downwards.
CCAAGCTTTGGGGGAGTTCGGTCGACGCGGCGTAATGCAGCGGCGCCCACCCTGGCTTGTTGACCTGCGCCCCCCGCTCGATCAGCCGCCGGGCCTCGGCGGTGTGTCCCTTGAGCGCAGCCATCATCAGCGCGTTTTCGTCATGGGCGTTGCGGGCCTCGATGTCCAGGGTCTGCTGGTCCAGCAGAAAGTTGGCCACTTTCAAAGAACCCAGGCGCAAAGCCATGACCAAGGCAGGATCGCCCTCCGGATTGCGGGTGTTGATGTCGAATTCGCGCAAGGCCAGGCCCACCACGGCGGATTCGTTGTCGCGCTGTACTGCGGCAAAAAACGCGTCGAACGAGTTCGCGTGAGCGAAGGAAAAAACGCCAAACAATCCTGTAATAACAATAAGCTTTTCTAGTTTCTTAATGTTAAACATCATGTTATCTGGCTCCGTTTCAGGCCGATGTCCGATCGAAAAGCGCGCTGAAATTCAGACTGGTCTGCACACCCACTTGCTCGACGGACAGGCCTTTGAGTTCGGCCACCTGCGCCGCCACATGAGGCACCAGCGCCGGCGTATTGGTCTTGCCCCGATGCGGCACCGGCGCCAGGTAGGGGCTGTCGGTTTCGATCAGCAACCGGTCCATGGGCACCAGGCGCACCACCTCGCGCAGCTCCGACGCATTGCGAAAAGTGATGATGCCTGAGAACGAGATGTACATGCCGAGTTCCAGAGCCGCACGGGCCACTTCGGCCGTTTCGGTGAAACAGTGAAAAACCCCGCGAACCGGATCCGACGCCCCTGCGCCCCGCGTGGAGCGGAATCCCCCCTCCTCCGTCAGGATGTCCAAGGTATCCCGGGAAGCGCTTCGGGTGTGGATGACCAGGGGCAGACCGGTCTGGCGGGCGGCCAGGATGTGCACCCGAAAACGGTCCCTTTGCCAGGCCATGTCGGCAACCGAACGCTCACCCAGCCGGTAATAGTCCAGCCCGGTCTCGCCGATCCCGACCACTCGATCCCGGGCCGCAAGCTCGAGCAACTCCTCCAGCGCAGGCTCCCGAACTCCCTCGTTGTCCGGGTGCACACCCACGGTGGCCCAGAGGTTGTCGTAGCGCATGGCCAAGCCATGCACCACATCGAACTCCTCCAGGGTGGTGCAGATACACAGGGCGCGATCGACCCGGGCCTGATGCATGGCGGCGCGGATGTCGGGCACCTGTTCCAGGAGCTCGGGGAAACTCAGGTGGCAGTGGGAATCGGTGAACATCGTGAAAGGCAAGGCAGGAAAACGCCCTCCTGGGGCAAGGTCGCCCGGGGAGAAGTGCACCGGGCGCCGCCCGGTGCGGTCGGTCAGATGGTCTGGGTCGGCTTGTCGGAGCCGAGGTTGGCACCCAGGATTTCTTCAATCCTGAGCTTGAGTTGGCGGGACTTTTCGTCCGCCGGGAATCGGATACCCACACCCTGGGTGCGGCCCCCTTGCGCCTTGGCAGGGGTGACCCAAGCCACCTTGCCGGCCACGGGATAACGCTGCGGGTCATCGGGCAGGCTCAGCAGCACGTACACGTCATCGCCCAGCCGGTATTCGCGCGAAGACGGAATGAATATGCCGCCATCGGAAAACAGCGGAATGTAGGCGGCGTAAAGGGCAGCCTTCTCCTTGATGGAGAGCTGGATGACACTGGGTCGTGCCGCACCGGATGACGCGTTGGGCGTACTCATTTCGCACAAGTTTAGCGGCATTCGGCAGAGGCCGGTGCTCCGCGACCGGTGCAACCCCCTGCGGTGTTGTGCCGATCACGAAGCCCCGCGCCCCGAACCGAGCCGTTCCCTGGTGCGTGCAGCCCAGGTCTGCTGGCTCAAGGCGGGCTGGAAAGGGTGCTCCACGCTGCGCGCCTCCTGCAGCAGTTCCCGCGACCAGCGCGCCAGCACCCGCCAGGACGGGGGAGCCGGCAACTGGTCACGCTCGAAGAAACGGGGCGCGCCTCCTCCCGCCACAGCCATCAGGTCGTGGCAGAGTTTCTGCATCACTTCCAGTTGCAGCGGCATCGGCCATTCGGACAGCAGGCTCCAGTCGCCTGCGGCCATGGAGCGCGGCAAGGATGACCAGGTCCTGGGGGTCAGTCCGGCTCGTGCCCACTGCAGTGCGTCCTGGGGTCGTCCGCCCGCGGCTTGGAGGCAGGTCTGCAGGCTGGCGGCATCGCCTGGCTTCAAAGCTTCGGACCGTGCCGCCGCCAGCAGCCAGCCGAGGGCCGCCTGCGGCTCTGGCCAGCTCAGGGCATGGGCCTGGCAACGGCTGCGGATGGTCGGCAACAACTGGTCGGCCGCTTCGCTGGCGAGAATGAAGCGCACTTCGCCGCTGGGCTCCTCCAGGGTCTTGAGCAAGGTGTTGGCCGACTCGGTGTTCATGCGCTCGGCCGGATAGACCAGGACCACCTTGCAGGATCCACGCGAGCGGGTGAGCTGGGAAAAGGCGATCACAGACCGGGCGGCTTCGACCCGGATCTGCCGGCTCGGTTTGCGCTTCTTCTCGTCCAGCTCCTTCTGGACTTTCTCGTCCAGCGGCCAGCCCAGCTCCAGACTGGTGGTTTCTGGCATGAGCACCGCCAGGTCCGGGTGGGTTCGCACATCGATGGCGTGACAGCTGTCGCAGGCACCGCAGGCTCCCTGCTCGCCCGGACACTCGCACAGCCAGGCGCGTGCCAGAGCCAGGGCCAGATCGTACTGACCCAGGCCGGAGGGACCGTGCAACAGCAGCGCATGCCCGCGCAGCCCGAGCAGCTGCATCTGCTGGGCCGACAGCCAGGGAGCCAGCGAGGGCGTGCCATAAGCGGGCTCGATGCCCGCGTGGCCGGCGATCGCGCCTGCAGGGGAGGAATCGGGCCGCTCGGTCATGCCTGATCGATATCGCCCAAGAAGCGCCTTGCGGCCAGCGCGGCGCGCACCGCCTGCCAGACCGCTTCGACCGGCTGCGCAGCCTCGATGCGCGCGAAGCGACCGGGGTCGGCCAGCTGACGCTGGCGATATCCCTCGGCCACCTTGGCAAAAAAGCCGGTCGACAGCGACTCGAACCGGTCGGGTGTGCGCGCCGAGGCCAGACGCGCTGCAGCCACACCCGGATCAAGGTCGAACCAGAGCGTCAGATCGGGCTGGCGGATCCCGCCGCTGTCATCCCTGGCCTGCACCCAGCTCTCGAGCTGACGCAGCACGGCCAGGTCAAAACCCCGTCCATGCCCCTGGTAGGCAAAGGTGGCGTCGGTGAAACGGTCGCACAGCACCACATCGCCCCGCGCCAGGGCCGGCTCGATCACCTGGCGAAGGTGGTCCCGGCGGGCGGCGAACATCAGCAAGGCCTCGCAAAGCGGGTCCATCGGATCGTTCAGGACCAGCACACGCAGCTTTTCGGCCAACGGGGTTCCACCCGGTTCACGGGTGACCGTGACGGAACGGCCGTGCTCGCGGAAAGCCGTCGCCAGGGCATCGATGTGGGTCGACTTGCCTGCGCCGTCGATGCCTTCGAAGCTGATGAAGAGGCCGGGTTGGTCGGGATGAACGGACATGGGCCTCAGCGGTTGAGGATATAGCGTCTGACCGCTGCATTGTGCTCGTCCAGGGTGGCGCTGAACTGGCTGGACCCGTCACCGCGCGAGACAAAGTACATGGCCCGCGTGCTGGCCGGCCGGGCCGCCGCGAGCAGCGAGGCCTCCCCTGGCATGGCAATCGGCGTCGGGGGCAGGCCCGCCCGGGTGTAGGTGTTGTAAGGGGTGTCGGTCTGCAGATGCACACGCCGAAGGCGCCCGTCGAAGTTTTCACCCAGGCCGTAAATGACGGTCGGATCGGTCTGCAGTCGCATGCCGATACGAAGACGGTTGGCGAACACGCCCGCCACCATGGGGCGATCGCTATCCAGGCCGGTCTCTTTTTCAACGATGCTGGCCAGGATCAACAGGTCTTCGGGCGCGCGCAAGGGGTTGCCGGGCTCCACCCGCTCCCAGGCAGATGCCAGCCGCCTGTCCATGGCGTCGGCAGCCTGGCGCAGCACGGCCGATGCGGGTGTGCGCTTGGGAAAACGGTAGGTGTCCGGAAAAAAACGGCCTTCGGGGTGGGCCTCCGTTCGCCCCAGGTGGGACATGAGGCGCTCGGCGGTCACGCCTTCCAGGTCCTGCAGAAGATAGGGATTGGACTGCACGGCGGCCAGGACCTGCCGGATGTTCCAGCCCTCGATCAGGGTCAGGGTGCGCAAGGCCTGCTCACCCCGCACCAGCTTGCCAAGCAGCTGGCGAGGACTGGTGCCTGGCTCGAACTCGTAGCTCCCGGCCTTGATCAGGCGAGCATTTCCGGACCATCGGAACCAGGCGTAGAGCCATTCCTCCCGGGTCTGCACCCCGGCCCGCACGGCGGCGCCGGCCACCGCCCGGGCCGACATGCCGGGCACAACCAGCAATTCCACCGCCTCGCCCTCGGCGTCCGGTCCGGGAGCGAGCTTGAGCGGACTGTCTACCCACCACTGGGCGAGCGCCCACAGCGCCGTGGCGCCCACCACGCCCAACACCAGCAGGCGCAGCAGCCAGCGCGTCATGGCAGGGAGGCCGACAGGGACATGGCCGGTACAGCAGCGGTTTTCATGGGACCACGATGATAATCGACCCTCCGGCGGACTGGCACCCTGGACCGTCCGGCTGCCACGACCTCACTCCCCGATGACATGAGCCTTCCGATCCATCACCACACGCTCCCGCAGACCACTGGCACCGGAGCCTCCGACGGATGGTGTCCGCTGGGAAGCCTCGGTGTGATACGCGCCCAGGGGCCCGAAGCGGTCAAGTTCCTGCAGGGACAGCTGACCCAGGACTTTTCATTGCTGCCGCCCGGGCAGGCCCGGCTGGCCGCGTATTGCTCGGCCAAGGGCCGGATGCAGGCCAGCTTCATCGGCATCAAGCGCTCCGAAGAAGAAGTCCTGCTGCTGTGTTCGGCCGATCTTCTGGCCCAGACCCTGAGGCGCCTGAGCATGTTTGTGCTGCGGGCCCAGCTGCGCCTGACGGACGACTCCGCCGCATGGCTGTTGCGCGGCCTGGCCGGTTCCGCCGTGCCGGCCGGACTGGCGGCTGCGCCCTGGAGCGCGCTGGACACGCCCGAGGGAATGGCCATCCGTCTCTACCCGGCCGAAGGGGTTTCCAGGGCCCTGCTGTTGTCCCCCGTCGGTGCCACCGATCCGGGGCCTGGCCTGCTTGAGCAGGCGGTCTGGGACTGGCTGGAGGTACGCAGTGGTGTGGCCATGGTCACCCGGCCGGTCTTTGAGGCCTTCGTGCCCCAGATGCTCAACTACGAGTCGGTGGGTGGCGTCAGCTTCAAGAAGGGCTGTTACCCGGGGCAGGAAGTGGTCGCACGCAGCCAGTTTCGTGGCACGCTCAAGCGGCGCGCATTTGTTGTGCATGGCGAATCACCCGTTTTGGTCGGACAGGAAGTTTTCCACTCTCAGGACAACACACAGCCCTGCGGGACGGTGGCAGCCGCCGCAGCCCGGCCGGACGGCGGCGGCTTTGATGCCATCGTGTCGATGCAGACCAGCGCGGCGTCGGGTGGAAGCCTGCACCTGGGAACCGCCGATGGCCCTGCCCTTCGGGTGTTGCCGCTGCCCTATGTTCTGCTCGACGACATCTGAGGCCGAGGTCCGGGTCTCACTTCCCCATGTGCCTGATCGCTTTCGCGCTGGATGTCCGCCCCGGGATGCCCCTGTTGCTGGCCGCCAATCGGGACGAATTCTTCGACCGGCCCACCGCTCCCCTGCACGCCTGGAAGCTGCCTGATGGGACCACGGTGCTGGCCGGCCGCGACCTGAAGGCCGGTGGCACCTGGCTGGGTGTGAGTGCGTCGGGCCGCGTGGCCATGCTGACCAACGTGCGCTCGCCGGACACCGGACAGGCCGGGCGCAGCCGGGGCGACCTGGCCTCGCTCTGGCTGGGCGGCACACTGGCAGACACCCGGGAGCTTGCTGAGGCCATCGATCCTGGTGATTTCGCCGGCTTCAACCTGGTGGCAGGTGACGTCCGCAGCCGGGACTGGTGCCATCTGAGCAACCGGGACCCGGTCGATCCGCACAGGCCGGGCTCCCTCGGACTCTGGCACCAGCGCCTGGGGCCGGGGCAATACGGTCTGTCCAACGCCAGCCTGAACACCGACTGGCCCAAGACCCGCCGCCTGCAATCGGCCCTGAACAGGGCGATTTCGGCCGCAGCGCCAACCGGACCCGGCTGGCAGCAGGGACTGCACGAAGCCCTGGGAGATGCTCAACCTGTACCAGCGGCCGAGCTGCCCGACACCGGCGTACCGCAGGAGTGGGAGAGTGGCCTTGCCAGCCCGTTCGTCCGCCTGACCGAACGGGGCTACGGCACCCGTTCCAGTCTCATCCTGGGGGCCTGGCAAGAGAGGCAACGGTACAGCCTGGTGCTGGACGAATGGCGCCATGATGCCGACGGCCGCCCGACGCCCGGCCCGCGTTGGGATCACGACGTTCACCGGCGGGAAGCGCTGGAACTGCCCTGCTGAAGCCGGACGGCCTGGCGCCCGACGCGCAGTCAGAGCGGCGCGAACATTTCGAGGTGCTCGATACCCGCTTCCACAAAGGGTTCACCCCGGATTTCGAAGCCCATGCGCCGGTAAAAGCCCACCGCGCTGCGCTGGGCATGCAGCAGCACCTCGCGGTCGCCGCGCTGGCGGGCCGCGGCCATCAGGGCCCTGAGCACGGCAGCGCCGATCTGGCTGCCGCGCATGACCCGCAGCACGGCCATGCGCCCGATCTTGCCCACGCCGGGCCGGCAGGTCAACAGGCGCCCCGTGGCCAGAGGCTGCCCCAGCCGGTTGATGGCCAGCGCGTGGACAGCTTCGGCATCGGCGTCATCGAGCTCGACGTCGGGCGCAATGCCCTGCTCCTGCACGAACACCTCGCTGCGGATGCGGCTGGCTTCCTGACCCAGCTCGCCCCAGCTGCCGGTTCGGACCTCGAACACGTCCTCCCCCGCTTCATAACCCAGAAGGATGTCGCGCAGCGGCGGCGGCACGGGCCTGGATCGCTGGGTGGCGGGGTCCGCAAACACATAGACCAGCTCGCCGCTGATCAGGTGCTCCTCGCCCCGGAAGATGCCGCCAGTGAAGGTCAGCGAGGAGTTGCCGATGCGGCTGCATTTCATGCCCACTTCCAGCAGGTCGTCCATGCGGGCCGAGGCATGGAACTCCACCGTTGCCTTGACCACATAGATGTCGCCGCCCAGCTGATGCATGGCCGCTTCGTAGGGCAACGCCACAGCCCGCCAGTAATCGGTGACTGCGGTGTCGAAGTACATCAGGTAGTGGGCATTGAACACGATCTTCTGCATGTCCACCTCGGCCCACCGCACACGCAGGCGGTGCAGGCAGCGAAAGTCGGATCGTTGAAGCACTGGCATGGGCTTGTCTCCTGCTCTTGAAGATGAAGTCCGTCATTCGAAGGCATGGCGCAGCGCCCGGGCCGCATCGTTGTGCGACTGCAGGGCCTGCGGTATGGCCCGTCCGAACTGGATGAAGCCATGGACCACGCCGGCGTAGATCTCCAGGTCCACGGCCACACCCGCCAGGCGCAGCCGGTCGGCGTACAGAATGCCTTCGTCGGTCAGCGGATCGCATTCCGCCAGGCCGATCCAGGCCGGTGCCACACCGTCCAGATCCCGCGCTTGGCCCTGCTCGTCGACGCCGTCCAGCGGCGCAAAACGCCAGTCGTTGCGGTCGGCGGGGGAACGCAGGTAGTGGTTGAAGAAATAGCCGATGTGTGCCTCCTCCAGCAGGAAACCTTCGGCAAAGGTCTTGTGGCTCGCCGTGTTCTGATGGCCGGCGCAACCGGGATAGAACAGAAGCTGCAAGGACAGAGGCCAACCCGCGTCGCGCGCCCCGATGGCGGTGACCGCCGCCAGCGTCCCGCCTGCGCTGTCCCCCCCGACCGCCAGGCGCCGGGCGTCGAGCCGAAGCCCGGCGGCGTTCTGCCGCAACCAGACCAGGCTGTCCCAGGCGTCTTCGACCGCGGTCGGAAATTTCCATTCCGGTGCCAGCCGGTAGTCCACCGACAGCACGGCACAGTGGGCCAGGTGCGCCAGGTGGCGGCACAGGGACTCGTGGGTGGCCCGACTGCCGATGGTGAAGCCGCCCCCGTGGAAGTACAGCAACGCCGGCAAGGGTCCGGACGCATCCGGTGCCATCAGGCGAGCGGGCAGGCGGACACCGTCGCGCGCGGTAACGACCACATCCTCGACACGTGCCAGCTTGTGCGGCGGAATGTCCAGCACGCCCGCTCCGGCTTCATAGGCCAGACGGGCCTGATCGGGCGAAAGCGCATGCATGGGCACATGGCCCGCGCGTGCGATGCGGTCGAGCACACTGCGCATGACCGGACTCAGCAGGGCACGGGGATTCTGGTGGTGCGAGGACATGGTCCGTCATTTTGGCTGTCTTTTCGGTGACCGGGCGTCGCCCGTGCGGCATTGGCGCCCGGCAGCCGTGCCCGTATAGTTTTCGCTGGCACACCCTTTCGGCAAAGAGCAACACCCATGGCCCAGATCCTCTACGTGACGAACATCCTGATCGACTTCGGCGTGCTGGCGCAATTGCCAGTCGAATGCGAGCGTGCCGGCATCCGCCGGCCCCTCATCGTCACCGACGCCGGTGTCAAGGCAGCGGGCCTGCTCGACAAGACCCTGGCCGCCCTGCCCGGCTGGCAGCCCGCCGTGTTCGACCAGACGCCCAGCAACCCGACCGAGGCAGCCGTGCGGGCCGCGGTGGCGATCTACCAGGCGCAGGGCTGTGATGGCCTGATCGCACTGGGCGGCGGCAGCGCCATCGACTGCGCCAAGGGGGTGGCCATCGCCGCCGCCCACGAGGGTCCGCTCAAGCACTACGCCACCATCGAAGGTGGGTCTCCCAGGATCACGGCCGCCGTGCCCCCCCTGATTGCCATTCCCACCACCGCCGGCACCGGCAGCGAGGTCGCGCGCGGCGCCATCGTCATCGTCGACGACGGCCGCAAGCTGGGCTTCCACAGCTGGCATCTGGTGCCCAAGACCGCCCTGCTCGACCCTGAACTGACCCTGGGCCTGCCCCCCCTGCTGACCGCCGCCACCGGCATGGATGCCATTGCGCACTGCATGGAAACCTTCATGGCGCCAGCCTTCAACCCGCCCGCCGATGGCATCGGGCTGGACGGGCTGCAGCGGGGCTGGTCGCACATCGAACGGGCCACCCGGGACGGGCAGGACCGCGAGGCGCGCCTGAACATGATGAGTGCATCGATGCAGGGGGCGATGGCCTTCCAGAAAGGCCTGGGCTGCGTGCACAGCCTCAGCCACAGCCTGGGTGGCGTCAATCCTCGTCTGCACCATGGCACCCTCAACGCCCTGTTCCTGCCGGCGGTGATCGCCTTCAATGCCGGCACCGACAGTGTGCAGAAGGAGCGCCGGCTCGAGCGCATGGCCCAGGCCATGGGCATCGGGGGCGCCGACGACCTCGGGCCCGCCATCCGAGACATGAACGCCCGTCTGGGCCTGCCCGGGGGGCTGGCCGAGCTGGGCGTCACGCCCGACCTGTTCGACAAGGTCATCGCGGGCGCACTGGCGGACCACTGCCACAAAACCAATCCCCGCATCGCCACGGCTGAGGACTACCGTGGCATGCTCGAAGCATCGATGTAACCCGCCACTGTCCGTTCCGGCAGTGGCTCCACGCTCCCATGAAAGCACTGCACCAGATTCCGCTGTCCATGCTTGACCTGGTGGCCGTCCGCCAGGGCGGCACCGTGGCCGATGCGCTGGACATTGCCTTGCGCACCGCCCAGCATGTCGAGGCTCTGGGGTTCACCCGCTATTGGCTGGCCGAGCACCACAACATGCCCGGCATTGCCAGCTCGGCCACGGCCGTCCTGGTCGGGCACATCGCCGGGGGCACCCGGCACATCCGGGTCGGCTCTGGCGGTGTGATGCTGCCCAACCATGCCCCGCTGGTGGTGGCCGAGGCCTTTGGCACGCTGGCCGAGCTGTATCCGGACCGTATCGACCTGGGACTGGGCCGCGCGCCCGGCACCGACCCGTTGACCATGCGGGCCCTGCGCCGCGACAGGGTCGAGAGCGAAGACGATTTTCCGCGCGACGTGGCCGAGCTGCAGCGCCTGCTCGGCCCCCTGCAGCCGGGCCAGCGCGTCATGGCCATGCCCGGTGCCGGTACCGAGGTGCCGATCTGGTTGCTGGGCTCCAGCCTGTTCTCGGCCCAGCTGGCGGCCGAGCGGGGACTGCCCTACGCCTTTGCCGCGCACTTTGCCCCCCGATACCTGATGCAGGCGCTCGACCTCTACCGGCGCAATTTCCGGCCGTCAAGACAACTGGCCAGACCCTACACCATGGTGGGCGTGCCCCTGATCGCTGCCACGACCGATGAAGAAGCCGTGTTCCTGGCCAGCAGCGTGCAGCAGCGGGTGCTGGGCATCGTGACCGGCCGACGCGGTCCGCTGCCCCCGCCGGTGGAGGGATTCATGCCTTCCCTGTCACCCCAAGAGCGGGCCGCCGTCGAAGATTTTCTGTCCTGCGCCGTGATCGGCAGCCCGCCCGCCGTGCGCGCACAGATGGAGCAACTGGCCCGGACCACCGGTGCGGACGAACTCATGCTGGTCTGCGACGTTTTCGACCCGAAGCTCCGCCTGCAGTCACTGAGCTTGTGCCGGCAGGCCGTGGCAACACCGTCAGCGGCAATTGCGAACGAAGCCTGAACAGCAGCGACACCCGTCCTGCGGGCCCCCAGGCATCAGCTGCGTGCCACGTCGATGGCATCCTGGGTGGAGCGCAGGATGCCGCGGACCAGGGGAAACATCTCGCCTATGGCGTCGAGCAGGCTGCCCACCGTCAGGCTGCAGACCCACAGAAGATGGGTCTGGCTGGCAGTGCAATGGCTCTGGCCGGGCGTGCCGACCGGCCGCTCGGCCAGACTCTGCCGCACCGCGGCGCTCAGACCATCGAGTTCCATGATCTTCAGCCGGGCCGGCTGGGAGGTCGAGGTCATGCCCATGCGCGACCAGTAGGCCATGGCCACCTGTTCGACGAAGGTCCGGTCCATGGAAGCGGACATCACCTCGCTGACCCAGGGCACCAAAGGGCTGAGGTGGGACTTGGTGGCCTCGTCAGAGAGGACCCAGTCCACCAGGGCGCTGCTCTGCTCCAGAAAAGCCGCCAATGCAATCTTGAAGCTTTCGAATTGTTCGTCGTCGTTCATAGGGTTTCCTCTGCATGACCCCGCTCGCAGCCGTGCAACCGCACGATCCCCGGGGTAAGCTTCATATCGGCCCGAGATGGCAAAACTTGCGCGCCAGACCTGCCCCAGTCCGGAGCTGGCCGACGCGCGATAATCCGGCGATGCGTTTCCTGATCGATTTTTTCCCCATCGCCCTGTTCGTGGTGGCCTACAAGATGCATGACATCTACACCGCCACTGCGGTGCTGATGGCGGCCACCGTGGTGCAGACCGGTCTGATCTATGCGGTCGATCGAAAGCTGCAGACCTTGCACAAGGTGACCCTGCTGCTGGTTCTGGTGTTTGGTGCCCTGACCCTGTTCCTTCAGGACGAGCGTTTCATCAAGTGGAAACCGACCGTGCTCTACGCGAGCCTCGCGATCGTGCTGGGTGCCGCGCTGTGGGTGTGGAAAAAGAACTTCCTGCAGATTCTGCTGGGCAGTCAACTTCAGCTGCCCGACTTCGTCTGGGCCCGATTGACGGTGATCTGGATCGGCTATTTCCTGTTCATGGCCAGCATCAATGCCTATGTCGCGGCCTTTTTTTCCACCGACTTCTGGGTCGACTTCAAGATCTGGGGCTACGCTTTCCCGGTGCTGTTCATCATCGGGCAGGGCCTGTACCTCGCACGTTACCTGAAAGACGAACCGGCGGGCGACCAACCCGGCAAGCCATGAATTCGAACACCGCGAACGCCGCCGTTCCGACCGCAAGCGCGCTTGAAACGGTCCTGCGTGACCACCTGATGCCCACCTTGCTTGAAGTCATCGACGAGAGCGCAGCCCATGCCGGGCACGCTGGCGCCAATGGCCTGGGCTACGGCACCCATTTCCGGGTCCGGATCGCCAGTCCGCGCTTCGCCGGACTGACCCGCGTCGCCCAGCACCGGCTTGTGTATGATGCGCTGCGGGATTTCACGGCGGCCGGCCTGCATGCCCTGGCCATTGAGGTGCGCAGCTGAAATGAGCAAACCCTCTGGCCTGCCTGCCCGAATCGCCGGGTGACCCGGCCTCCAGCTTTTCCCATCCCTTTAGGAACACCATGAAAGTCGCCCTTTCAACCCTGGCAGCAGCCCTGATGCTGACCGCCAGCCCTTGGATCTACGCCCAGAACATCGCCATCGTCAATGGCAAAGCCGTGCCCAAGTCACGGGTCGAGGTGCTGGTCAAGCAGATCGAGTCCAGCGGACGCCCGGTCGACGAGAACATGCGCGAGCAGCTCCGCGAAGAGGTCATCCTGCGCGAAATTTTCATGCAGGAAGCCAACAAGCGCGGCATTGCCGCCACCCCCGAGTACCGCGAACAGATGGAGCTGGCTCGCCAGACCATTCTGATCCGGGCCCTGTTTGCCGATTTCCAGAAGCGCAATCCCGTGACGGATGCCGAGATCAAGGCCGAATACGACAAGTTCGTTGAAGCCAATGCCGGCAAGGAGTACCGTGCGCGCCACATCCTGGTGGACACGGAAGAGGAAGCCAAGAGCATCATCACCGCGATCAAGGGTGGCGCCAGGTTCGAAGATATCGCCCGACGCCAGTCGAAAGACCCGGGCTCCGGCGCCAACGGCGGAGATCTGGACTGGGCGATGGCGGCCAGCTATGTCACCGAATTCTCGGAAGCCATGGTCAAGCTCGACAAGGGCCAGATGACCGACGCGCCGGTGCGCAGCCAGTTCGGCTGGCACGTCATTCGTGTCGACGACATCCGCCAGGCCCAGCTGCCCGCGCTGGACGACATCAAGGACCAGATCCAGCAGCAGATGGCCCAGCAGCGCATGACCGAATTCCAGATGCAGCTGCGGGAAAAAGCGAAGATTCAGTAAGACTTGTCACCCAGCGATTCTGCGACGCGACCTCCGGGTCGCGTTTTGTTTGGTGTCGCCTGTTCAGTCTGCCTGCCGACAATTGGCTCCATGGCGGTGCGCCAGCTTGTCTATATTGGCGTCGATTGGAGCACGACGCATGGACGGCAACAGCATGCCCCCCGACAGCCACCCCAAGCCCGGTCGAGTCGGACTGGATTGGACGCGAGCCCAGGACTTTCTGGCCCGGGAACGTGAGGCCTACACCCGAGAAAACCCCCGGTCGGCCGAGCTCGCTGCCCAAGCCAGCCAGCACCTGCTGTTTGGTGTGCCTTTGCACTGGATGAACGACTGGGGCACCCCTTTCGCCCTGCATGTGCAGGACGCCCGAGGGGTCCGTCTCACGGACGTCGACGGACACGAGCGCGTCGACTTCTGTCTCGGGGACACGGGCGCCATGTTCGGTCATGCGCCACCGGCGGTCGCGAACGCCCTGAAAGCGCAGGCCGACCGGGGCTACACCACCATGCTGGCGACAAGTGATGCCGCCGAGGTCGGGCGCCTGCTGTCTGAGCGGTTCGGCCTGCCGTTCTGGCAGTTTGCCATGAGCGCCACCGACGCCAACCGCTACATCGTGCGCTGGATCCGGGCCGCCACCGGCCGTAAGACAATCCTCGTGTTCAATGGCTGCTACCACGGCACCATCGAAGACGTGTTCGTGGATCTGGTCGACGGACGACCGGTGCAGCGCGACAGTCTGCTCGGCCAGGTTCACGACCTGACCCAACACACACGGGTCGTGGAGTTCAACGACCTGCCCGCACTGGAGGCAGCACTGTCCGCCGGCGATGTGGCGTGCGTGCTGGCCGAGCCGGTGATGACCAACATCGGCATGGTGCTGCCGGCGCCCGGCTTCTGGGCTGAGGCACAGCGCATCGTTCGCCGGCACGGCGCCCTGCTGGTCATGGACGAGACCCACACCATCAGCACCGGTCCGGGTGGCTATGCGCAGGCCCACGGCATCAGCCCGGACGCGCTGGTGTTGGGCAAACCGGTGGGGGGAGGCGTTCCCTGCGCGGTCTATGGCATGAGCACCGACCTCGCTGCGCGGGCGGTTCGGGCCAAGCAGGAGGCACCACCGGGTCACAGCGGCATCGGCACCACCCTGACCGGCAACATGCTGGCCATGGCCGCCATGCGGGCCGCCCTGTCCGAGGTGATGACCGCGCAGGCCTACGGGCACATGCTGCCGCTGGCCGAACGGCTGGCCCACGGCCTGCGGACCCTCCTCGCGCGCCACCGGCTGCCCTGGTGTGTCACCCAGGTCGGCGCCCGGGTCGAGTTCCAGTTCTGCCCGACGCCGCCACGCAACGGGAGCGAAGCCGACGCTGTGCTCGATGGCGAACTGGAACATCTGATCCACCTGGGTCTGCTCAACCGAGGGGTGCTGATCACGCCTTTCCACAACATGATGCTGGTGTCGCCGGTGACCACCGATGAAGATGTCGCCGCCCTGCTCGCCGCGCTGGACGCGGTGCTGTCCGAGATCACGCCCCGACGGTGAACCCGCGCAGCCACAGATAGACCAGCAGAAGGCCGATCATCACCGGCTGGTGCAGCAGGTAGTAGCTCAGGCTCCAGCGCCCCAGCGTCACCATGGTCCGCCTCACCGGTCCGGCGGGCCTCGCGCTTGCCTGCAACCACCCGGGGCGGTGCTTCAGCACCCACTGACCTGCCGCCATGCCCCACCACATCACCCCCAGCCAGGGCAGCAGCGGCACGTGATCCTCGGTCACCGGCTTGCGGGTGATCAGGCCCAGCCAGTTCAGTGCCGGCGTGTTCAGGGCCTCGGCTTCGGGCCACACCGCCATGAGGGGTGCCGCCAGGCTGCGAGCTCCCATGGCCAGTGCACCCGCCAACCACAGCCAGGCGCCCCAGTGGGCGGTCAGGCGGACCACGATGAGCATCACCGCGATGCCGTGCAGCACCCCGAAGTAGATGAAGCTGCGGGGAAACATCAGCATAGACCCCGCTGTCACCAGCAGGGCCGCACCCGCGATCTGGAACCAGCGTCGCCAGAAACGGCTCCAGGCCTGCTGCCGGTGCCAGGCGACCGCCTGTGAGAGCCCGGCGGTGAACAGGAACAGGCTGACAATGGCGGTGCGCTGTCGGGTCCAGAACGGGTCGTGATAGAAGTTCTGCTCGATGAGACCGAAGTGATTCAGGTCAAAACAGAAGTGAAACACCGTCATCCACAGCATGGCGCCCGCGCGCAGCAGGTCGATGCGGTCCAGGCGACCGGTATCGGGCGCTTGCAGAAACCTCATCGGTCGCGCGACGCCAGGTGGTGCTGGGCCAGCAGCAGCTGGACCAGCTCGCGGGGGGCGCTGATCATCGGATCGTGACCGGTGGCCAGCTCAGAAACCTGCCAGCCCGGCTCCTGGCGCACCCGAATGCGGGCGGCGGCAATCGTCGCCAGCGCGGGCCGCGTGCAGTCGATGAACGTGCGCGGCAGGGCAGCCACCCGGTCGGCGTCGAAGTCCAGCGGCTGCAGGTAGGGCCTGAAGGGCTGCGGCGTCTGGCGCCGGTTCACCCAGTCGCGGTCGCTGCCTTCGAGTCCGAACAAACGGGCATCGGGTGGGGGCAGGCTCAGGCCACCGCTGGCAGCGGCGGCGTCGATCCGGGCCTGGCGGGTTTCGGCACTGTGGGCGCTGCTCCAGCTCTCGCCAGGAAGCGGCACCGACGCATCCAGATAGACCAGGCGCGCCAGCACGCCCGGATGCGCCTGCTGCAGACGGTCGGCCACGCCGGTGATGACCATGCCAGCGTAACTGTGGCCCACCAGCACCACCCGGCGCAGCTCTTCGGTCTCGATCAGGCCGATCACGTCCGCGATGTGGGTATGCAGGTCCACCCCGGGGCCGAGCAGGTGGGCACGCTCGCCGACGCCGGTCAGCGTGACGGCATGCGACTCGACGCCGGCCCGGCGCAACAGCGGCAGCACGCGCCGCCAGCACCAGGCACCGTGCCAAGCGCCATGGACCAGCACCAGGGCGGTACCCGCCAGGTCATTCGGTGCAGACATTGGCTTTCTCCAGGACAATAAAGGGTTCTCCGCATTCTGCCTGCGGCCGCGATCCCGGGCATTTCGTGGTTTTCTCCGCTCACGCACCCGACCATGTTGCCGCACCAGCTTGAACTGCTTGCCCCTGCCCGCAATGCCGACATCGGCATCGAGGCCGTGAACCACGGCGCCGACGCGGTCTACATCGGAGGGCCGTCTTTCGGTGCCCGAACCAGCGCCGACAACAGCGTGCAGGACATTGCCCGGCTGGCGCAACACGCGCACCGATTCAACAGCCGCATCTTCGTGACGATGAACACCATCCTGCGCGACGACGAGCTGGAGCCGGCGCGCCAGCTGGCCTGGCAGCTGTACGACGCGGGCGTGGACGCGCTGATCGTGCAGGACATGGGCCTGCTGGAGATCGACCTGCCGCCGATCCAGCTGCACGCCAGCACCCAGACCGACATCCGCACGCCCGAAAAGGCCCGCTTTCTGCAGGACGCGGGGCTGTCGCAGATCGTGCTGGCGCGTGAGCTGACGCTGCAACAGATCGCCGCCATAGACGCCGCGCTCGGCCCGAAAGACGCGCCCGGCCGCGCCATCCTCGAATTCTTCGTGCACGGCGCGCTCTGTGTGGCCTACAGCGGCCAGTGCTACATCAGCCATGCCCACACCGGCCGCAGTGCCAACCGCGGCGACTGCTCGCAGGCCTGTCGCCTGCCCTATGAGGTCAAGGACAGCCAGGGCCGCGTCGTGGCGCACGACAAGCACGTGCTGTCGATGAAGGACAACAACCAGAGCGAAAACCTGCGTGCCATCATCGACGCCGGGGTGCGCAGCTTCAAGATCGAAGGCCGCTACAAGGACATGGCCTACGTCAAGAACATCACCGCGCATTACCGAGTGCTGCTCGACGACATCCTGGGGGAACGGCCGGAACTGGCGCGCGCCAGCAGCGGCGAATGCACCTTCCACTTCCGGCCGGACCCCGATCAGAACTTCAACCGCGAGTTCACCGACTACTTCGTCCAGGGAAGAAAGGAAGACATTGGCGCTTTCGACACACCCAAGAACCCGGGACGTCCGATTGGCTACGTGACGGCGACCGGCCCCAACTTCGTCGAACTGCAGACCGACGAGCCGGCCACCTTGATCCACAACGGCGACGGCCTGTGCTACCTGGACCTGCAGAAGGAGCTGGTGGGCCTGCAGATCAACCGCGCCGAAGCGGTGAACCAGAAAGGCCTGTGGCGCGTGTTCCCCAAAGACCCGATGGACGGCTTCAAGGACCTTCGCAAGGGAGTTCAGGTCAACCGCAACCGCGACATGGACTGGGTGCGCGGACTGGAGAAGAAGTCGGCCGAGCGCCGCATCGGTGCCTGGCTGCGGCTGGATGAAACCGACGAGGGCCTGGCACTGACCATCACCGACGAGGACGGCCACAGCGGGCAGGCCTCCCTGCCCGGCCCCTTGCAGGACGCCAAAGACCCCAGCCAGGCCGAGAACAAGTTGCGCGAAAACCTCTCACGCCTGGGCGACACCCTGTTCCAGCCGCTGGACGTGACACTGAACCTGACGGGTCCACGCTTTGTCCCGGCCTCTCAGCTCAACGTGCTTCGCCGCGACGCCGTGGAACGGCTGGAAGCGGCCCGCGCCGCCGCGTGGCACCGCCTGCCACGCGCGAAGCCGGTCGAACCACCGGTCGCCTACCCGGAAGACACCCTCACGTATCTCGCCAACGTTTTCAACCACAAGGCGCGCGACTTCTATGCCAGACACGGCGTGAAGGTGATCGCCGCGGCCTATGAGAGCCACGAGGAAGAAGGCGAGGTCAGCCTGATGATCACCAAGCACTGCGTGCGCTACTCGCTCAGCCTGTGCCCCAAGCAGGCCAAGGGCGTGACCGGGGTTCAGGGCACGGTGAAGGCCGAACCCCTGCAACTGATCAACGGCAAGGAGAAGCT
The DNA here is from genome assembly GCA_937873395.1 of uncultured Burkholderiales bacterium. Lineage (GTDB taxonomy): Bacteria > Pseudomonadota > Gammaproteobacteria > Burkholderiales > Burkholderiaceae_C > Hydrogenophaga. Next base: position 34,434 of record CALMYH010000011.1, on the reverse strand, counting down.
GACCCTGCGCTTTGACTGCAAGCCCTGCGAGATGCACGTGGTCGGCAAGATCAAGCGCAGCGTGATGAATGCGATGCCGGCCAGCCCGATCAGGTTCTACCGGACACGGTAGACAGGCGGCACACTCGCTTCAGCGCTTGACGCAGGCGAACGTGACATAGCTGTCCTCGCCGTACCGGTATCCCGTCTCATGGACATCGAAGCCGGTCACCTCGAGCTCCTGCCTCCAGGTTGCGCGCGAAAAGAGCCCCGTCTTCCAGTGGTCGGTTTCCACCCGCAGGCGCCCCTGCTCGCGGATCAGGTAGACGATCGTGGTCTCGCAGCTGTCGTCGGCTGGGTCGGGGTCGTAGCTGTTTTCGACAAACACCACCTCCAGGCCCTCCCGGCCAGCCCGACCGAGCGTGGTGCGGTTTTGTTCAAAGCTCTCCGTCGTCACGTCTGCCGTGGCGATCAGCACGCCGCCAGGCCGCAGATGGGCATGGGCGGTCCGCCAAGCCGCGACGAAATCGTCAAGCCGGTGCATGTGGGCGATGGCGTCGTCCATCAGCACGGCATCGAAACAGGTCTCCAACCTGATTGACCGCATGTCACCGTGGACAAAGCCAACCTCCGGGTTGAGCTCCCTGGCCTGCGCCAGCATGACGGGACTGATGTCCAGGCCCGTGACCTCAAACTCGCGCTTGAGGTTGAAGATGTTCTTGCCACCGCCGCACCCGATGACCAGCAAGGTATCGACGCGACCGATGGCGTGACGCCGGATCAGGTCGACCACATGGGCGTCGTAGTCGGCATACTCGGTGGCCGCGTCACCCCAGAGTGGCCACAACCAAGCCAGGTCCGTGTAGAGCCGGGCTGGTACCTCCTCCATGGTTCTGACTGCCGGTGACAGGGCCGCTCAGATGTACCCGGGCACCTGTTTCACGTGCCGCATGTGCAGGCTGAGGCCCAAGGCCGCCATGTGGTTGCTGTTGCGCCCCAGAATCTGCTCGGACAGGGGCAGGAATTCGGTTTCTTCGTAGTGGGCATGGGCCTGGTATTCGGCCACCAGCCGATTCAGGTCGGACACATCCAGCTCGGTGCTGTGTCCTTTGGCCACCTGCTTCAGTCCCTTTTCCAGGCTCTTCCAAAGCTTCTCGATGGCGCGGTGCTCATCGGTCAGGCGTTGGGCCATGGCCTTGACGCGCTGCAGTTCCTCGCCCGGCTGGGCGCTGGCCATGACCGCAGGGAACAGCTCACGTTCTTCCTCCAGGTGGTGCTCGAAAATGGCTTCACGGAAGAAATCGAGCGAATCCTCGGCAATCTTGCGGGCCCGGGCCGCCGGTTCAAGCAAGGCCGGCAACTCACCGAGCGTGTTCAGGCGCCGGATGATGCCGACATGGCAGTTGTTGAAGTTGCTGATCGGCGCTTCGGTGTTGACGGTCGGCTGGGCTGGCATGCAGGGCTCCTCATGGTGGCTGGGTCGGGATCAGGCGCCGAGGCTCGAAATGCTCAGCACACTGACCTTTGACCTGAGCGAGAGTCTAGGCCCTGACAGCCGGCAGGCCTTGATGCATGTCAACGGACGTGTGTTCTCCGGCGCGTCTTCGCTCAGCCCACCCAGCGACGCGCGTTGCGCCAGATACGCATCCACGGGCTCGGGTCCGACGGGTTGCCGCTGGTCCAGCTCATCTGGATGTTGCGGAACACACGTTCGGGGTGCGGCATCATGGCCGTGAAGCGCCCGTCGGCCGTGGTCACTGCCGTCAGGCCGTCCGGGCTGCCGTTGGGGTTGAACGGGTACTGCTCGGTGGCGGCGCCGTGGTTGTCCACGAAGCGCATGGCGGCGATGGCTTTTTCCGGATCGCCACGGTGCCTGAAGTTGGCAAAACCTTCGCCGTGCGCCACCGCGATCGGCAGGCGGCTGCCGGCCATGCCCTGCAGGAACAGGCTGGGCGAGTCCAGCACCTCGACCATCGACAGACGCGCTTCGAAACGCTCGCTCTGGTTGGTGGTGAAGCGCGGCCAGGCCTGGGCGCCGGGGATGATGTCGGCCAGTTCGGCAAACATCTGGCAGCCGTTGCACACGCCCAGGCCGAAGGTGTCACCGCGGCCGAAGAAGCCCTGGAACTGCTCGGACAGCACCGGGTTGAAGGTGATGCTGCGCGCCCAGCCGATGCCGGCGCCCAGCGTGTCGCCGTAACTGAACCCACCACAGGCGACCACGCCCTTGAAGTCGGCCAGCTGGGCCCGTCCCGACTGCAGGTCGGTCATGTGCACGTCGTACGCCTCGAAACCCGCCTGGGTGAAGGCGTAGGCCATTTCCACGTGCGAGTTCACGCCCTGCTCGCGCAGGATCGCCACCTTGGGGCGGCTCAGGCTCAGGTACGGCGCGGCCACGTGGTCCTGCGGGTCGAAGGTCAGACTGACATGCAGGCCCGGGTCGTCCGGCCGACCGGCGGCCGCGTGCTCGCTGTCGGCACAGGCCGGGTTGTCGCGCTGCTGGTTGATCTTCCAGCTCACGCTGTCCCAGACCTGCTGCAGGTCGTACAGCGACGCACTGAAGATGACCTTGGTGTCGCGCCAGACCTGCAGCTGGCCCTTGCCCACGTCGATGGACGAGGACGCCGGGCGCGTCTTGCCGACAAAGTGGCTGTGCTTGCTCAGGCCGTGCTCGCGCAGGGTCTGCATGACCGCATTGCGGTCTTCGGTCCTGACCTGCAGCACCACACCCAGTTCTTCGCTGAACAAAGCCTTGAGCGTGAGCTCTTCGCGTCGGGCGCCGATCTGGGTGGCCCAGTTCTTGGCATCCCCGGTATCCATGCGGCTGTCCGAAATGCCGTCGCCCTCCGTGACCAGCATGTCCACGTTCAGCGCCACGCCCACCTGGCCGGCAAAGGCCATTTCGGCCGCAGCGGCCATCAGACCACCGTCGGACCGATCGTGGTAGGCCAGGATCTGGCCCTTCGCGCGCAGCGCGTTCACGGCGTTGACCAGATGGATCAGGTCCTGCGGGCTGTTCAGGTCGGGCACCTCGTCACCGGCCTGGCCCAGGGTCAGGCCGAGCACGCTGCCGCCCAGGCGGTTTCGGCCCTTGCCCAGGTCGACCAGCACCAGGGTGGTGTCGTCGATATCGCGGTTGAGCTGCGGCGTGAGCGTACCCCGCACATCCGCCAGCGTGGCGAAGGCGCTGACGATCAGGCTCACCGGCGAGGTGACCTTCTTTTTCTCACCATCGGCGGTCCACTGCGTGCGCATGGACAGGCTGTCCTTGCCCACCGGCACCGACACGTCCAGCGCCGGGCACAGCTCCATGCCGATGGCCTTGACGGTGGCGTACAGGTCGGCGTCTTCGCCCGGCTCGCCACAGGCGGCCATCCAGTTGGCCGACAGCTTGACGCGCGGCAGTTCGATGGGCGCCGCCAGCAGGTTGGTGATGGCCTCGGCCACCGCCATGCGGCCCGACGCCGCGGCGTTGATGGCCGCCAGCGGCGTGCGCTCGCCCATGCTCATGGCTTCGCCGGCAAACCCGGCGTAGTCGGCCAGGGTCACGGCGCAGTCGGCCACCGGCACCTGCCAGGGGCCGACCATCTGGTCGCGGTGGGTCAGGCCTCCCACGGTGCGGTCGCCGATCGTGACCAGGAAGCGCTTGGACGCCACGGTCGGGTGGCTGAGCACGTCGATGACGGCCTTTTCCAGCGACACGCCGGTCAGGTCCATCGGCTGGAACTGGCGTTGCACGGTCTTGACGTCGCGGTGCATCTTGGGCGGCTTGCCCAAGAGAACATCCATCGGCATGTCCACGGGCGACTCGTTGCCCTCGTCCACCAGCGACAGGTGGCGCTCCTCGGTGGCCACGCCAACGACCGCGAACGGGCAGCGCTCGCGCTCGCAGAAGGCCTGGAACTGTGGGAGCGACTCGGGTGCGATGGCCAGCACGTAGCGCTCCTGGCTCTCGTTGCACCAGATTTCCTTGGGCGCCAGGCCGCTCTCTTCCAGCGGCACGGCGCGCAGGTCGAAGCGGGCACCACGGCCGGCGTCGTTCACCAGCTCGGGGAAGGCGTTGGACAGGCCGCCCGCGCCCACGTCGTGGATGAACAGCACCGGGTTTTTCTCGCCCTGCGCCCAGCAGTGGTTGATGACCTCTTGCGCCCGGCGCTCGATCTCGGGGTTGCCCCGCTGCACCGAATCAAAGTCGAGCGAAGCGGCGTTGGTGCCGGTGGCCATGGAGCTGGCGGCGCCGCCGCCCATGCCGATCTTCATGCCCGGACCGCCCAGCTGGATCAGCAGCGTGCCGGCCGGGAAGTCGATCTTCTTTGTCTGGCCGGCGTCGATCTGGCCCAGGCCGCCCGCGATCATGATGGGCTTGTGGTAACCGCGGGTCACGCCGCCCACGTCCTGTTCGTACTCGCGGAAGTAACCCAGCAAGTTCGGACGGCCGAACTCGTTGTTGAACGCCGCCCCGCCCAGCGGGCCCTCGGTCATGATCTGCAGCGGGCTGGCGATGTGCTCGGGCTTGCCGCCAGGCTGGTCGGAGAGGCCGCCCCAGAGCTTGGACACCGTGAAGCCGGTCAGGCCGGCCTTGGGCTTGGAGCCGCGGCCGGTGGCACCCTCGTCGCGGATCTCGCCGCCCGCGCCAGTGGAGGCGCCGGGGAACGGGGAAATCGCGGTCGGGTGGTTGTGGGTCTCCACCTTCATCAGGATGTGGTGGGTCGCCGCTTCGGCCCGGTAGGCCGGCGACGCCTGACCACCGGCCCTGGCCACGAAGCGCTCCAGCTGGTGGCCTTCCATGATGGACGCGTTGTCCGAGTACGCCACGATGGTGTGCTGCGGCGACGTCTGGTGCGTGTGGCGGATCATGCCGAACAGGCTTCTCTCCTGCGCCACGCCGTCGATGGTGAACTGCGCGTTGAAGATCTTGTGGCGGCAGTGTTCGCTGTTGGCCTGCGCGAACATCATCAGCTCGACGTCGGTCGGGTTGCGCTTGAGGCCGTTGAAGGCGTTGACCAGGTAGTCGATCTCGTCGTCGGCCAGGGCCAGGCCCCAGTCGGTGTTGGCCTTCTCCAGCGCGGCGCGCCCACCGCCCAGCACGTCCACATGCTCCATGGGCGCGGGGTGCAGCTCGGTGAACAGGGCCTCGGCCTGGCTGCGCTCGGTGGTCACCGACTCGGTCATGCGGTCGTGCAGCAGGTCGGCCACGGCGCGCAATTGATCTTCAGACAGGCTGGCCTTGCCCAGCAGGCCGCTCTTGAGGCCGATACGAAATTCGACCAGGCGCTCGACACGGTGCAGCGCCAGGCCACAGTTGTGGGCGATGTCGGTGGCCTTGGAGGCCCAGGGCGAGACGGTGCCCAGGCGCGGCAGCACGTACAGCGCGGGGGCTCCCGCCTGCACCGCGGCCACAATGGCTTCACTCGCCGGCTCGCCATAGGTCAGCAGCTGGCCCAGGCGCTCGACCGTGGCGGCATCGGGCGCAGCGTCGAAAGACGCCAGGTGCACGAAGCGGGCGGACAGGCCGGTGATCTTGTCGGACACCGCCTGCAGGCGGGGCAGAAGTTGCTGGACTTTGAAGTCGCTGATGGCGTTGCCGCCGTCAAAAAAGCGCAGGTGCAGGGACACGGCAGGTGGCCTTGGGCAGGTTGACCGCAGGGGTCGGTGAAAACCCGGAATTTTAGCTGGGCACAGACACCGCCCTGAGCGGACCGTGGCCATGTCGCGTGACCGCACCTGCTGCCGCACCCGATGGGATAATCCGCCACCATGAGCATCACCTACAAAGACGAAGCCGGCGTCGAAGCCATGCGGCTGGCCTGCCGCCTGGCCTCAGAAGTGCTGGACTACCTCTCGCCGCTGATCCGTCCCGGAATCACGACCGGAGAGATCGACCGCCTGGCTGCCGACTACATGAAGCAGCAGGGCACGGTTTCGGCCACCATCGGCTACCAGCCCAATGGCTATCCGCCCTTTCCCGGACATCTCTGCACTTCGCTCAACCACGTGGTCTGTCACGGCATCCCCGGTGACAAGGTGCTCAAGAAGGGTGACATCCTGAACGTCGACGTGACCGTCATCAAGGACGGCTGGTACGGCGACAACAGCCGCATGTTCCTCATCGGAGGAGAAGCCGCCTGCAGCGTGGCGGCCCGGCGCCTGTGCCAGGTCACCTATGAGGCGATGTGGAAGGGGATCGAGATGGTGCGACCCGGCGCCCGGCTCGGCGACATCGGCCACGCGATCCAGACCTTTGCCGAGGCCAACGGCTACACGGTGGTGCGCGAGTTCTGCGGTCACGGCATCGGTCAGCGCTTCCACGAGGAGCCCCAGGTGCTGCATTACGGCCGCCCCGGCACCCTGGAAGAGCTCAAACCCGGCATGACCTTCACCATCGAACCCATGATCAACGCCGGCAGGCGGGACATCAAGGAGATGGGTGACGGCTGGACCATCGTCACCCGCGACCGCTCGCTTTCCGCGCAGTGGGAGCACACGGTGCTGGTCACGCCCTCCGGCTACGAGGTGCTCACTCTCTCGGCAGGCAGCCCGCAGCCCCCCTCCTTTGTCAAGGCGCCGGCAACGCCCCTGGCCGCCTGATGGCAACACCATCCCCCCAAGGCCCCTGCGATGTCGTGCAAGCCCTGAAGCAGCAGTACCGCGAAGGCAAGGCCGATGTCTTCGTCCGTCTTGGCGTCACCGGCTCCTCCACGCGCGGTGTGTCCAGCGGTCTGCGCCGGCTGGCCCGCCTGACCGACCGCACCCTGGCCGAGCTGTGGCGCCGCGCCGCCCTGGGACAGGGCTTTTCGCTGGTGGCGGTCGGTGGCTACGGGCGCGGAGAGCTGTTCCCCTGTTCGGACGTCGATGTGCTCGTTCTCGTGCCTGACGGTACGCGGCTCGAGGACGACGATGCCCTCAAGACCCGCCTGGAAGCCTTCATCGGCGCCTGCTGGGACGTCGGACTGGAAATCGGATCCAGTGTCCGCACCCGACAGGAGTGCGTGCAGGAGGCTCGCCGGGACGTGACGGTGCAGACCTCGCTGCTGGAGAGCCGGCTGATCAGCGGGCACCGGCCCGGCTACCGGCGTCTGGTCGAGGCCCTGGCCGAGGCCATGGATCCCCGCGCCTTCTTCGTCGCCAAGATGCTGGAGATGCGCCAGCGGCACCACAAGTTCGAAAACACGCCGTACGCTCTGGAGCCCAACTGCAAGGAGTCTCCGGGTGGCCTGCGCGACCTCCAGGTCATCCTGTGGGTGTCGAAGGCGGCCGGCTTCGGCCGCAGCTGGGACGAACTGGCCCGCCGCGGCCTGGCGACCCCGCTGGAGGCCCGCCAGATCAAGGCCAACGAGGCCCTGCTGACCCTGATCCGGGCCCGGTTGCACCTGCTGGCCAACCGGCGTGAAGACCGGCTGGTGTTCGACCTCCAGAACACGGTGGCCGAATCCTTCGGCTACCGGACACAGATGCCCGATCCCCCCGTGCCTGGCGCCCGCAGGTCGACCCAGCTGCGGCGGGCCAGCGAGGCGCTCATGAAGCGCTACTACTGGGCGGCCAAAGCGGTGGCCCAGCTCAACCAGATCCTGCTGCTCAACATCGAGGAGCGGCTCAAGCAGGACCAAGCCAGCGTCACGGACGCCCTGCGACCGATCAACGAGCGCTTCTTCGAGAAGTCCGGCATGCTCGAGGTGGCCAGCGACCACCTGTACATCCAGCAGCCGCACGCCATCCTGGAGACCTTTCTGGTCTACCAGACCACCGTCGGCATCAAGGGACTGTCGGCCCGCACCTTGCGTGCGCTGTACAACGCCCGACCGGTGATGAATGCCGCCTTCCGCCGCGACCCGGTCAACCGACAGACATTCCTGCGCATCCTTCAGCAGCCCGAAGGCATCACCCATGCCATGCGGCTGATGAACCAGACCTCGGTCCTGGGCCGCTACCTCTGGGTGTTCCGGAACATCGTCGGGCAGATGCAGCACGACCTGTTCCACGTCTACACCGTTGACCAGCACATCCTCATGGTGCTGCGCAACGTGCGTCGCTTCTTCATTGCCGACCATTCGCACGAATACCCTTTCTGCTCCCAGCTGGCGGCCGGCTGGGACAAACCCTGGATCCTCTACATCGCGGCCATCTTCCACGACATCGCCAAAGGCCGGGGCGGCGACCATTCCGATCTGGGCGCACGCGACGTGCGGCTGTTCTGTCGCCAGCACGGCATCGCCCGGTCCGATGCCCGGCTGATCGAGTTCCTGGTCGCCGAACACCTGACCATGAGCCGCATGGCCCAGAAGGAAGATCTCAGCGATCCGCAGGTGATCGCCGCTTTCGCCCGGCGCGTGGGCAGCGAACGCTACCTGACGGCGCTCTACCTGCTGACCGTGGCCGACATCCGCGGCACCAGCCCCAAGGTCTGGAACGCCTGGAAAGGCAAGCTGCTGGAAGACCTCTACCGCTACACGGCCCGCGCGCTGGGCGGCAGCGCGCCCGATCCGGGGGCGGTGGTCGAGGGCCGCAAGCGCGAAGCGCTGGCCATCCTGGCCCTGCACGCCCTGCCCCACATGGCCCACAAGGCGTTGTGGGACACACTCGACGTGAGCTACTTCATGCGCCACCAGGCCGACGACATCGCCTGGCACACCCGCATGCTCAGCCGCGAGCTCGCCCAGCAGGCTCGGCCCGCTCAGGCAGCAGCGGGCAGCGCGACCCAAGCCCAGAGCCGGGCCATTGTGCGGGCCCGCCTCTCACCCGAGGGCGAAGGCCTGCAGGTGCTGGTCTATGCCCGCGACCAGAGCGACCTGTTTGCGCGCATCTGCGGCTATTTCGACACCTCCGACTTCAGCATTCTGGACGCCCGGATCCACACCACGCGCGATGGCCACGTGCTCGACACCTTCCAGGTCGTGGCGCCCAGCCTGGCCGACCATTACCGCGAGCTGATCGCCATGGTGGAACGAAACCTGGCCCGGACCATTGACGAGCAGGGCCCCCTGCCAGCACCGAGCAAAGGCCGGCTGTCCCGGCGCGTCAAGAGCTTTCCGGTCACGCCCCGGGTGGACCTGCGCCCGGACGACAAGGCACAGCGCTGGCTGCTCAGCGTCTCGGCCAGCGACCGTTCGGGGCTGCTTTATGGCATTTCGCGGGTCCTGGCCCGCCACCAGATCAACGTCCAGCTGGCCAAGATCACGACGCTGGGCGAGCGCGTGGAAGACACGTTTCTCATCAGCGGGCCGTCGCTGCAGGTCAACAAACGGCAGATCGAGATCGAGACCGAACTGCTGGATACGCTCTCGGGCTCGGCCTGAAGCCTGGGCTGGCCTGGGAGGACTGGCCAAGCCATCGGAAAAGCCATATAATCAAAGGCTTTACAACTTGCGGCAAGTACGGCGAAACCGGGCCGAAACCGGGCCTTTTGGCATTCGCTGCGGCTGTCGCACCTGACCTGCGAGAAAGCGCCATGAAAGAAGGCATTCACCCCAACTACCGCGAAGTCTGTTTCGTGGACCTGTCCAACAACTTCAAGTTCGTGACCCGCTCCTGCGTGAACACCAAGGAAATGGTCAAGATGGACGATGGCCGTGAGCTGCCGCTCTACAAGCTCGACACCTCGAGCGAGTCGCACCCCTTCTACACCGGCACCCAGAAGAGCGTGGACAACATGGGCGGACGCGTGGAGAAGTTCCGCAACCGTTACGCCAAGACCGCCAAGTGACGGTCAGCCGGTCCGGCAGCCCTGGTGCTGTCGGATCCAGCCGGACAAGCAGCCTTCAGGGCTGCTTTTTTTTGCCCCGGGGTGACGCACCGGTCGGCTCGGTGGATACTCGGGTCACGACCCGTGCTTCCACAGCCGCTCGCCCCCTGTCCATCCCCGTGTCGTCAGCGTGAACAGACCGACCCCTGCCATCGTGACCCAGACGGCCGTGCGCCCAATGCCGCGGCTAGCCCTGCTGCTGTTCTGCGCGGCCTACGTGTTGCCCGGCTTTCTCGGGCGCGAGCCCTGGAAGGTCGATGATCTCTCTTCCTTTGGCATCATGCGCGAGCTGGCGCTCGGTCAGGGAGACTGGTGGTCCCCGGGCGTGTTGGGTCTGGCCCCGGACGAACCCGGCTGGCTGCCTTACTGGCTCGGCGCAATCGCCATTCGCGCCCTGCCATTCCTCGATCCCGCCACGGCATCGCGCCTGCCCTTCATCGGGCTGCTGGGCCTGAGTCTGGCCGCAACCTGGTACGCCATCTACCATCTGGCCCGTCTGCCGGTGGCCCAACCGGTGGCATTTGCCTTCGGCGGAGAGGCGAACCCGCGCGACTACGCCCGCGCCATGGCCGACGCTGGCCTGCTGGCCCTCATCGCCTGCCTTGGTCTGGCCCAGCTGTCACACGAAACCACACCCGAGCTGGGACGACTCGCCTTCGGTGCCCTGCTGCTGCTGGCCATGGCGCGGCTGGCCCGGGGCGGTCCGCCCTGGGGGGCGGTGGTCATGGCCCTGCTGTCCCTGCTGGCACTCCTGCTCAGCGGCATGGGTTGGCCCGCCGTGGTCCTTTACACCGGTTGGCTGGGCGTGCTGACCCTGCACCGGGCCAAGGCAAAGCGACAGGATGCCATTTGGGTCCGGCGCCCCTCCTCGGACCTGCTCGCCGCCCTTCTGCTGGCTCTGGTACTGATCGCCCTGGCCTGGCAGCATGGCTGGCTGCAAGCGCCCCAAGCGCCGGCAGCGGGCAAGGATTGGGGCAGCTTCGCACGACTGCTGCTCTGGTTCACCTGGCCTGCCTGGCCGCTGGTGCTGTGGACTTTGTGGCGCTGGCGCCACCAGCTCTCCAGCCTGCATATCGCCCTGCCTTTGTGGGCCGCCGTGGCCGGCCTGTTGAACAGCGCCTGGTCCGATCAGAGCGATCGCGCCCTGCTGTTGGCCCTGCCCGCGCTGGCCGTGCTGGCCGCCTTCGCCCTGCCGACCCTCAGGCGCAGCGCGGCCGCCCTGATCGACTGGTTCACCCTGTTGTTCTTCAGCTTCTGCGCCCTGGTCATCTGGGTGATCTGGTTCGCCATGCAGACCGGTGTTCCGTCCAAACCGGCGGCGAACGTGGCAAAGCTCGCGCCAGGCTTCTCGGCGGAGTTCTCGCCCGGCCTGTTCCTGGTCGCTGCCCTGGCCACTGTGGCCTGGCTCGGTCTGGTGGCCTGGCGCGTCGGGCGCCATCGTCAGGCCATCTGGAAAAGCCTGGTGTTGCCGGCCAGCGGCGCCACCCTGTGCTGGCTGCTGCTGATGACACTCTGGTTGCCGGTGCTGGACTTCGGGCGCAGCTACGGCCCGATCTCGCGCCGTGTTGCCCTGATGGTGCCCTCTCAGGCCTGTGTGCTGGTCGATGGCCTGACCCAGTCCCAGGTCGCCGGCCTGCAGCACCACGGCGGGCTTGATCTGCGCTTGATGAACACACCCCAGACTTCCGATTGTGCCAGCCTGATCGTGACGCCCGACCGCCAGGACTCGCTGTCCGAACGCGTCGACCTGACGCAGTGGGCATTCCGCGGCCAGGTCCGGCGCCTGAACGACCAGCGCAAGGAAACCCTGCTGGTCTACCTCAGGGTCGGCGAATGAGCCAGCCTCAAGCCACCTGGCGCCTCACGCGCGAGGGCGGCAGGCTGATGGCGAAAGTGGACCCCTGGCCCGGTTCGCTCTGCACGTCCACCCGTCCGCCGTGCCGCTGTGCCACGTGTTTGACGATGGCCAGCCCCAACCCGGTCCCGCCGGTCTCGCGGGACCGGCTGCGGTCCACGCGGTAGAAACGCTCGGTCAGGCGCGGCAGGTGCTCGGCGGCAATGCCGGGGCCGGTGTCGGCCACGAAGAACTCGCCACCGCCGTCGGCGTGCAGTCGCCATCCGGCCCGTATCTGTCCACCGCCCGGCGTGTAACGCACCGCATTGCTCAGCAGATTGGATATCGCGCTGAGCAACTCGGTCTTGCTCCCGGACACCCAGAACGCCCGGCCCGGCTCGGCCTGGATATCGTGGGCCGGCGTCGCAATGGTGTGCGAGAGGCCACGGGCCTCCTGCAGGGCGTGCTGAAGCAGTTCGTCGCTGTCGATCCAGTCACCCTGCCCCGGTGCGGGACTGCCTTCCAGGCGCGAAAGGGTCAGCAGGTCGCTGACCAGGGTCTGCATCCGGTGCGCCTGCTGGCTCATCAGTCCCAGGTAGCGCTGGCGCTCCTCTTCCTCCAGCGACAGGCTCTGCATGGTCTCGACGAAGCCACTGAGCACCGTCAGCGGGGTCCGGATCTCGTGCGACACATTGGCCACGAAGTCGCGCCGCATGGCCTCGGCCAGCTGCAGGGCCGTGACATCTCGCGACAGCAGCAGCTTGCGCTTCTTGCCATAGGGATGGATCTGGATCAGGATCTTGGTCGGCTGCGTCGGTTTGGGACCCGGTCCGTCGATCTGGATCTCGCGGTCGAAGTCGCCGGCATTGAGATAGGCGACAAACGCCGGATGGCGCACCATGTTGCGAACATACTGCCCGAGGTCGCGCTGGGTATCGAACCCCAGGTGGGTCGCCGCTGTCAGGTTCGCCCATTCGATCCGCCCTTCCGCGTCGAGCAGCACCACGCCATTGGGCGAAGCCTGGATGGCCGCCAGGAAGTCCTCCAGCCTGGCTTCCGCATTCTGGGTCTTCTTGTCGAGCTTCTTGATCAGCTTGCGGGTCCGATCGACCAGATCGCCCCAAAGGCCGGGCAGATCGGGCACCTCATTGGCGCTGCCCTTGCCCAGCCAGTGGAACATCCGGCGGGCGCGAAGACCATCCCAGACACCCCAGGCCAGGGCGCCAGCCAGCGCCCCGAAGAAAACCCATCCGGGCCTGTCAGTCGCCCAGCCCCAGACCGCTGCTGCGGCCACCCACAACAGCAGCTCGATCACTCGCCGGGTCATGCCGACGAGGACGAATCGGCACTGGCCGTCTTTCCGCTGGAAGGCTGGGCCGTCAGGCGATAGCCGGCGCCCCGCACGGTTTCCACCATGGCCGACGCTTCACCCAACGATTCCCTCAGCCGCTTGACGTGCACATCCACGGTACGCTCCTCGATGAAGACATGATCTCCCCAGATCTTGTCCAGCAGGGTACCACGGGTGTGCACCCGTTCGGCGTGTTTCATCAGATAGTGCAGCAACTTGAACTCGGTCGGGCCCACCTTGAGCTCCTTGCCGCGGAAACTGACGCGGTAGGTGGCTGCGTCCAGGGTCAGCTCGCCGATCTGCACCGAGTCGTTGACGATCTCGGGTGCGCGACGGCGCAGCACGGCGCGGATGCGGGCCAGCAGTTCCTGCGTGGAAAACGGCTTGGTGATGTAGTCGTCGGCACCGGCATCCAGACCCTGCACCTTGTCCGACTCGTCGCTGCGAGCTGTCAGCATCAGGATCGGGACCGTGCGGGTTCGCTCCTGCTTGCGCCACTGGCGCGCCAGCGTTGCCCCGCTCTCGCCGGGCAGCATCCAGTCCAGCAGGATGACATCGGGCAGCACGGCGTCGATCTCGCGCTGCGCTGCCGCACCGTCAAAAACGACCGTCGGCGCAAAGCCGTTGTGCCGAAGGTTCACGGCGATCAGTTCGGCAATCGAAGGCTCGTCTTCGACCACCAGCACACGGGGAAGCTTTCTCATGGGTGTGCCACCCCCTGCCGAACCCGGATTGCGGCACGGCCAGACACACGAAGCAGGCCAACAAAGCGTGTGGACCGGTTGCCTTTCATCGGAGCACCGACTCCACCTTCTCCAGGGGCGAATGACGCACATCTTCCCCCTTGACGATGAAGATGATCTGCTCGGCGATGTTCTTGGCATGGTCACCCACCCGCTCGATCGCCTTCGCCAGAAACAGCAGGTCCAGGCTGGCAGAGATGGTTCTGGGGTCCTCCATCATGTAAGTCACCAGTTTGCGCAGGAAGCCGTTGTATTCTTGGTCGATGGCATCGTCGCCCTTCATGATGGTCAGGGCCATGTGGGTATCAAGCCGTGCGAAGGAATCCAGAGACTTCCTGAGCAAAGCAGAAGCCAGTTCGGAGGCCACGCGTAGCTCGTTAGCTGGCAAGCTCCGGGGCATTCCCGACTGAATGATGGACTTGACCATTCTGGCCATACGAGCCACCTCATCGCCAGCCCTCTCCAGATTCTGGGTACTGCGGGATAGCGCGACCAGAAGCCGAAGATCTCCGGCAGTAGGCTGACGGCGACCAATCACAGAAATGATCTCACGATCGATCAACAATTCAAACTGATTGATCCGCCCCTCCTGCTCGATCACCTGTTCGGCGGCCTCCAGACTCATGTTCAGGAGAGCGTAGGTTGACTGATACAACTGAGCTTCCACCAAACCACCCATTTCGAGCAGATGGGAGGAAATGGCGTTGAGTTCTTCGTCGAATTGACTTGAAAGGTGCTTTTCACTCATGGCGTCGTGCCTTGATCTGGGTTTTCAGGGTGGGCTGAGGGCATGCGTTCTTGACTGGCTCAACCGAAGCGTCCTGTGATGTAAGCCTCGGTCTGCGGCTTCTTCGGTGTCATGAACATGGTGTCCGTGGCACCGTATTCAATCAGTCGGCCCAGGTACATGAAGGCGGTGTTGTCGGACACTCGTGCGGCCTGCTGCATGTTGTGGGTAACGATGGCAATCGTGTACTGGCCACGCAGCTGGTGAATCAGCTCTTCAATCTTGCCCGTGGCGATCGGGTCCAGGGCCGAGCAAGGCTCGTCCATCAACAGCACCTCCGGATCCGACGCGATGCCTCTGGCGATGCAAAGACGCTGCTGCTGACCACCTGACATGCCAAGCGCGCTCTCCTGCAGACGGTCTTTGACCTCGTCCCACAGAGCTGCAGACTTCAATGCACGCTCGCAGGTCTCGTCCAGAATCGACTTCTTGGTCACCCCATCGACGCGCAAAGGGTAAACCACGTTGTCATAAATGGACATGGCGAAGGGGTTGGGCTTCTGAAACACCATGCCCATCCGCTTGCGCAAGGCGATCACATCCACTCCAGGACCGTAGATGTCGAAATCCCCCACCCTGATCTGGCCTTCAATTCTCAGATCATCGATCAGATCGTTCATGCGATTGAAACACCGCAGCAAGGTGGATTTGCCACAACCTGAAGGTCCAATCAGCGCTGTCACCATGCCTTTCTGAAGACCCATGTTGATCCCATGCAGAGCCTGAGACTTTCCATACCAAAGATTAAAGTCCTTGACCTCCAGCGCGACACCGCTGTCACCGGTCCTGACATGGTAGGCGGTCTCGCTGACGGGCGCCTTCAGTTCTTCAACAACACTCATTTCAATCCTCGCAACTTAAAACTGTGAACCTGCGTATTTGCGCTTGAGGCGGTTACGCACATAGATGGCGGTGGCGTTCATGGCCACGATCAACGCCAGCAAAAGCAACGTGGTGACAAAAACCATGGGTTTGCCCGCTTCGGAATTGCGCGACTGGAAGCCCACATCGAAAATGTGGAACCCCAGATGCATGAAGCTGCGTTCCAGGTGAATGAACGGAAAGAATCCGTCGATGGGCAGGGCCGGCGCCAGCTTGACCACACCGACCAGCATCAGCGGCGCAACCTCACCGGCGCCGCGCGCCATGGCCAGAATCATGCCCGTCATGATGCCGGGCAGGGCTTTCGGAAGCACCACGTAGCGAATCGTCTGCCATTTCGATGCGCCGCAGGCGAGCGACCCTTCACGCATCGAGCGTGGGACGGCCGAAAGAGCCTCTTCCGTCGCCACGATGACCACTGGCACTGTCAGCAACGCCAGCGTCAGCGAAGCCCAGAGGATGCCGCCGGTTCCGAAAGTGGGGTTCGGCAAGTTCTCCGGAAAGAACAGGGAATCGATGGTGCCGCCCAGTGTGTAGGCGAAGAAGCCCAGGCCGAACACACCATAGACGATGGAAGGAACACCGGCCAGATTGTTGACCGAGATACGGACGATCGACACAAGCCGACCCTGTTTCGCATACTCGCGCAGGTACAAGGCCGTGATGACGCCGAAGGGTGCCACGATCACCACCATCAGCAGCGTCATGGCCACGGTACCGAAGATGGCGGGCAGCACCCCGCCCTGGGTGTTCGCCTCGCGCGGCTCGGTCGTCAGAAATTCTTTCCACCGAGAGAAGTAGACACCCAACGATTGCAGAAAGCTCAAATTGTTGGCACTGTAGAAGCGAACGATCTGGGACAGTTCCAGATCAACCGTGCGCCCCCCCACTTCCTTGAGCACGACCCGATACTGCCTGTCGTTGGCGCGGGCTTCGTTGACCTTCGCCTGAAGCCCGGCAAACTCCTGCTCCAGCGCGGCAATACGTGCTTCAGCCTTGGCCCGGACGGCACGAGCACGATCACTGTCCTCACCAAATTTCAGATTGGCCTTTCGAATGGCCAGGCGCTCCTGGTTCAGGCGATAGTTGACAGCTCCGATATCCTTGCGATCAATACGACGAATCTCGTTGAATCGTTGGCGTGCGGCAGCCTGCTCGCTTTGCATCTGCCTGTAGTCGAACTCGACTCGGCTGCCCTTGATCATCAGGTGGTCGATCATGCCGACAAAGGTACCCCATTGCTGCCGCTCAAACAGATGGAAGTCTTTGGGGTATTCAACAGCGCTCACTTCGAAATCCGAAACCCATTTGAAATCATCGCCGTACAGCTCGAAGTTGGCCGTCTTGTACAGGGTTCGATTGGCAAATCCGTCATTCTGAGCGATCAGGCTGCGCTGTTCCTCCGTGAGAGTGGCCAAGACGTTCTCCTGCACACGATAAGGTCCACCCCTTGTCGGCTCACCTGCGATCTTGCTGCCGTTGTTGAGGGTGAGCACTGCAATCGGTTTGGGCCAGAACGTCGTGATGCCATTCCACGTGATGATGAACAGAAAGCCGGCGATCATGATGATGCCGATGGCCAGTGCACCGCCAAAGCCCCACAATGCCGGCTCCCCGACGGCGGAAAGGTCCGCGGTGAAGCGGCGAACCCGCTTGCCCTTCTTCGATTCCGATTTCATGATGTTCTGTTCTGCACCCGAAGGGGCAGTTGAGGATGATTGAGTCATGCCGATTTCTCCCGAAGGTCAAAGCTGGAACGCACGCTTGCGGAAGCGCTGACGCACCACCTCGGCCAGCGTGTTCAGGCAGAAGGTCATGACGAACAAGGTCAATGCCGCCAGGAACAGCACTCGGTAGTTTGTTCCGTCCTTGACCGCCTCAGGCAACTCGATGGCGATGTTGGCCGACAAGGTACGCAAGCCGGAAAAGACGTTCCATTCCATGATGGGAGTGTTGCCAGCCGCCATCACCACAATCATCGTCTCTCCCACCGCGCGACCGAAGCCCATCATGAGGGCCGAGAACACGCCGGATGCTGCTGTAGGCAACACCACCCACATAGCCGTCTGCCAAGGCGTGGCGCCCGTGGCCAGGGAACCGGCGCGCAGGTGGCTGGGCACCGAATTGAGAGCGTCCTCAGCCAGTGTGTAAATGTTCGGGATGACCGCCAAGGCCATCACGAAGCCGACCACCAGCGCATTTCGCTGCTGATAGGTATCCACCAGGCCCCCACGTGGGTCGTACCCGAGCAAGGTCAGTGTGCTGGCGACCAGCCAGCTCAACAGCGCGGCAGCGAACAGCATGACCACCCAGCGCAGCATATCTATGCGTCCGGCTGCTGCCCGGCCCATGTCCGCCACCAGGTCCCTGTAGAGGTGACCTGCAATACGGCGGAAAAAGATGGCGACCGCCACATAGCTCAGGGGCAGCAATACCAGGAACATGAACGGCGTGCCCGAGCCGAGCGTGCCTGTGGTCCAAGCCTTGAAATCGCCGTAGAAGAGGATGTGTTCAAACCATGGTCCGAGGGGATAGGCCACCAAGGCAGACAGCACCACCATGCCGATCATGAAGACGAACTTCGGAAGCCCATCAAGCTTCAGGGCCGTTTGCACCGGCAACATCTGCCACAGAAAAGCACTCAGCATCAAGCCAAGCGGCAACGAGATGAACCCCAACAGAACGGCCGAAATCCACTCCTCCACCAGCGGTGCCAGCACAAGGGCGGCAAGAAAACCCAGGACCACGGTTGGCAGGCTCTCCATCATTTCCATGGCAGGCTTGACTGTGGCCCGGACGCTGGTGTGCACGAACTCTGAGGTGTAGATGGCAGCCATCAATGCAATGGGCGCGCCAAACAACATGGCATAGAACGCCGCCTTGAGCGTGCCAAACACCAGTGGCACCAGCGAGTACTTGGCCTCCGCCAGGTCGGTACCCGCCGTCGACTGCCAGATCCATTCCGGCTGGTTGTAGCCCTCATACCAGAGCTTGCCGAATAGCACGCGCAGCGTGACTTCCGGGTGCGGCTCCAAATACTGCCAGGCATTGACATAGCCAGACTCGGACAACAGCATGACCCCGTCACCGCGCGGGAAGATCATTGAATGCACTGGCGAAGCCGGGTCGTCCTGCCGCTTGAAATCGAACAGCACCTGGTCGGAGGTCGAGTGGTAGACACGGACATGCCCCCTGTCATCGGTGGCCACGAAGCCCTTTTCACGCTGAGCCTCCGATACCGAAATGATCGCACCGGACATGGGGCTGTGCCGGCGTGAATTGACCAGTTGGAATCCGTCCGCGGTACTGGCTCCCGGAACCTGCAACCGGAAGAAGGCATTCACCGAACCATCCGAACCACCGACAATCAGCGTCTGCTCACCGCCCAAAAGGGTGAGTGCAGTCACCGCGATACCCGGGGCCGTCACGCGAGCACGCTCAGCCAGCTGGGGAGTGTCCGGGTTGCGAAGGTCGAAACGGAAGATGTAACCGTCATCGGTGGACACGAACACACGATCTGCCTCACCCGACAACAGGACCCCGGTGACCTTGGCGCTGGGTGGCAGGTTCATGGTCGGCAGATCAACGGTGGTGGTAATCACCGTTTCATCGCCGGTCATCATGTTGCGTTGAATCCGCGAGCGGCTCACTCGCCCCTGGTTGTTGGCGTCGACGGTGGCGAATGCCAAGGTGGGGCGCTCAACGGTACCCCCCACCCGGTAGTCGATGGCTACGATGGCGGCTTCCGAGACCTGCTCTTGAACCCCCAGCTCGTTCACCGCAACAATGGTGCGAAAGTCACCTGTCTGGACCTGTGTGAACACCCGCCCATCCAGCATGCGGTCACGTGCATCCAGCTCAACAAGACCCGAAGGCATGGCTCGCCTGTCGGTGCTGGTGGATGTGCTGCCTGTTCTTGCGAAAATCACCTTGCCATCATCGAAACCGAAGGCCACACGGTCCCTCTCGACCGTACCAGCCACCGCAGTCACCGTCCGCTCCCCGAATTCCAGTTGCGAGGTGGAAATGATCTTGCCCGAGGGAATGTGGAAGTTCAACACCCGCCCTTGAGCCTCCACCAAGGTGCCCAGCGTCTGGAACTCGTCGCCATTGGCCCACACCACGCGTTGCTCGGACGCGACCTGGTAGTTCACACTGCCTTTGACGGAACCACCTCCCACCAGGGGCGAGACGACCCGAACCAGAAAGACCATGATGGCCAGCACAGCCACGATCACCATCAAGCCACCAACGGTAATCACCCACTTGGCGATGCTTTCGGTGAGTTTGACGCTGGATCGGGTGCTCAGATCTCGCTTGCGCTCGATTTTTGGCAAGGCTCCTGGAGCAGGGCCCGCACCTTGGGTACCGAGCGCGGAGTTGTTATCGGGGATTGCAGACATACGGAATCCGTTGGTTTGGCTCTCTCGAGGACGAACATCCCATCGAGTTGGGATGGCTCGGCCAGGCGTTTCTAGAACGCAAAAAGACCTGATGGGCCACGCGGCCGCACCAGGCCTGTTGAAGCTGCCTTACTTGGCCAGACCGAAGGCCTTCAAGTCCTGATCGGCAATGGCCTTGACGAGCGGGAAGAAGCCGGCCTTGGCCACATCCTGCTGGCCCTGCTGAGAGTACACATAGCGAATGAACTCGGCGCGCAGCGGCTCCAGCGGCTGGTTCGGATTGCGGTTCACGTAGATGTACAGGAATCGAGCAATCGGGTAGTTGCCGGACGCCGCATCTGTTGCATTGGCGTTGTAGCACTTGCCGTCCGCGCCCCTGACCTGGATGGCCTTCACGTCTGCCGTGCCGTAGCCCACGCCCGAATACCCAATGCCAGAGATGTCGGCGGCAACACCTTGAATCACGGTCGAAGAGCCCGGCTGCTCGCGCACATCCGCAGCGAAGTCACCACCGGACAGAGCCACTTCCTTGAAGTAACCGTAGGTGCCGGAGGCAGAGTTGCGGCCGTATTTGGCAATCGGACGGTTCGCCCATTCGCCTGTCAGGCCGACCTGACCCCAGGTGGTGATCGGGGCGTTGGCTCCACCGGCACGGGTCGAGGAGAAGATGGCGTCGATCTCACGCAGGCTCAGGCAGGTGACCGGATTGTCCTTGTGGACGAACACACCCAGCGCGTCGATGGCGCCACGGATGGCCGTCGGCGCGTAGCCGTAGCGAGCCTCAAACTGCTGGATTTCGGTACCACGCATGGGCCGGGACATCGGGCCAAACTGGGCTGTACCCTGCACCAGAGCGGGAGGAGCCGTACCGGAACCGGCACCCTGGATCTGGATCGCTACACTGGGGTAGTGCCGGCGGAAGCCTTCACTCCACAGCGTCATCAGGTTGTTCAGGGTGTCGGACCCGATCGAGACCAGATTGCCCGAAACGCCCGAAACCGGCTTGTAACCAGGCAGATTGGGATCGACTCGCGCCTGAGCCGCGGCGTTCCCGGCAACCAGGGCTGCGCAAGCCATGGCGAGAGCGGTGATGCGAAGTTTCATTCGTGACCTCATATGAGTGAAAAGTGGATCAAGACCAACGACTTGGTCTTTCCTGACAC
Source organism: uncultured Burkholderiales bacterium (assembly GCA_937873395.1). Taxonomy (GTDB): domain Bacteria; phylum Pseudomonadota; class Gammaproteobacteria; order Burkholderiales; family Burkholderiaceae_C; genus Hydrogenophaga. The sequence continues at coordinate 13,553 of CALMYH010000011.1, read as the reverse complement.
AACCACCAATGGGCGGCATTGATGTGCTCCGCAAATCATGCTTTCCGAATGTGACATGTGTGTGACATACACAAATATGTAGGCTGCGGAGCCCACTTGGACGTCCACACCTGCTTTGTCCTCCGAGGCGATCGGTCCAGAGTCACATGGGCCGGTGTTATGCTGCGCACCGAAATAGAGAACAAGCTATGAACGACGGAACCCTGCTGGCCGCGATCGATCTCGGCTCCAACAGCTACCGGCTGGAGATCGGCCGATACCACTCCGGACACATCGAACGGGTCGAGTACATCAAGGAAACGGTACGCCAGGGCAGCGGCCTGGATGAGGAGAAGAACCTGAGTCCGGCCGCCATGGAACGGGGTTGGGAATGCCTGGCCCGGTTTGCCGAGCGCATCCAGGGTTTCAGGAAGCAGCAGGTTCGGGCGGTGGCCACGCAGACCCTGCGCGAGGCCCGCAACCGCGACGAGTTTCTGGCGCGGGCCCAGTCGATCCTCGGCTTCAACATCGAGGTCGTCTCGGGCCAGGAAGAGGCGCGCCTGATCTACCAGGGCGTCTCTCACCTGCTGCCCCAGTCGGACGAGCGCCGGCTGGTGGTGGACATCGGCGGCCGATCGACCGAAATGATCCTGGGCCAGGGCTACCAGGCGCTGCGCATGGAGTCGTACCGGCTGGGCAGTGTCGCCTGGTCCGGCAAGTACTTTGCGCGTGGCCAGATCAGTTCGGCCAGCATGAAGACCGCCGAAATCGCCGCCAAGGCGGTACTCGACGAGGCGCTTGACACCTTCCCGCCGACGGAATGGACCGCGGCCTACGGCTCTTCGGGCACGGTGGGTGCGGTGGCCGAGATCCTGGGCAGCAACGGATGGGCAAGCGGTGTGGTGACCCGCTCCGGGCTGGACTGGCTGATCGAACGCATGGTCAAGGCCGGCCATGTGGACCAGTTGCGCCTGGAAGGGCTCAAGGACGACCGGCGGCCGGTACTGGCGGGCGGAGTGAGTGTGCTCAGCGCCATTTTCGACCTGTTCGACATCCAGCAGATGGTGCCGGCCCAGGGTGCCCTGAGGCAAGGTGCGCTGTACGACCTGATCGATCGGGTGTCGGACGGGGGTGACGTGCGCGAACGCACGGTGCGCTGGCTGGCCGACCGGTTTTCCATCGACGATGCCCAGGCCCAGCGGGTCAGCACCGTGGCCACCGCCCTGTTCGCCCAGGTGGCCGCGGTGGACGCACAGAACGAGCGCTACTCGCAGAAGCTGGCCTGGGCGGCACGCCTGCACGAAATCGGCACCCACATCTCGCACGACCGCTCCTACCACCACGGCGCCTACATTCTCGACAACGTGGATGCGCCGGGTTTTTCCCTGCCCGAGCTGCACCGCATGAGCCAGCTGGTGCTCGGTCAGCGGGGCAAACTGCGCAAGCTGGGCGCGGCCCTGGGCGAAGAGCTGTTTGCCAAGCAGTTGCTGTGCCTTCGGCTGGCGGTCATCCTGTGTCATGCCAGACGCATGCCCGAGCACGAATCGGTCAAGCTCAGCTACAAGCCGGGCGTATTCAAGCTGAGCACCAACCCGGGTTGGGCCCGGCGCTACCCGCAGTCGGCCTGGCTGCTGGGCGAGGAGGTGCTGGCCTGGCAGAAGACCGACTGGAAGTTCGGCATCGACATCCGCTGACAACAGGTGGGTGCACTCGTTCACGGTGGAACGGGATGCATGCTGTACCCCTGGCGACAGGCCCGGCATCGGTGGTTAGCATGGGGGCAGACCCAACCGAGCCTGACCCTCCATGTCCCTGATTCTTGTTGCCGAGGACGATTTCGGCACCCGCAAGCTGCTGTCGGTGATTCTCGAGCGCAGCGGATACGATGTCCGGCAGGCCAGCCACGGCCCGCAAGCCTGGGAGATGGCCTGCGCCCTTCGCCCCGACGTCATCGTCAGCGACATCAACATGCCCGGAATGACCGGGATCGAACTGCTGGCGCGTGTGCGGGCCCACCCCGACTTCGGCCTGACCCCGGTGGTGCTGATCACTTCCCTGCAGGAGCGGCACGACGTTCGCCTGGGCATGAGTCTGGGTGCCGACGACTACATCGGCAAGCCGGTGTCTCCGGAAGAGTTGCTGGCGGCCGTGGCAGCGCAGGTCAACCGCAACACCACCCGGGCCGCCGTGCAGGACATCCAGGTCCGGGAAGCGGTCGGCTCGGCGCTGAAGGATCAGGCACGCCGGCTGGGTGACAACTACGAGCAGCGTCTGGCGGAGGCCCTGAGCGAGCAGTGGCCAGGCAGCCGCCAGGGCCGGCATGCCGGAGTCCTGCCCGACGCCACGGTGCTGTGTGTCCGGCTGGTGCCGGCCCAGGTCTGGACCCGTCAGCTCGGGCCGCAGACCATGGCGCGGGTGCTCGGGCGCTTTCACGAGTGCGTGGGCGACACCGTGTTCCTGTTCGGAGCCTGGCATCTGCACGGATGCGGCACCCAGTTGCTGGCCGTCTTTGCAGACAATCCGGATCAGCCGGGCGTTCCCCATGCGCTGCGGGCTTACCGGGCAGCGCTGGCGATGCGCCAGGCCGAGGCCACACTTGACGCCTTCGCCGCCAGCCTGCGCGGTGACACCGAACGGGTGGATCTGCCCGCCGCGTCCTTGTCCATCGGCATGCAGTGTGGTCCGGTCGCCATGGCCGAGCTGCAAGGCCTGCTGGGAGGTGAGGCGCAGACCGCACCGGTGGGCCTGCCTGTGCTGGAAGCCGAGGTTCTGGCCCAGCATGGCCCGCGCGCACCTCACCGCATGGCCGTCTCTCCGCCAATGATGCGCCGGGTCGCAGGCGCGGCCCGGCAGGTAGAGCGGCGCCTGCTGGAGATCGAAGGCTGGGCCGGACCGATGGATGTGTGTGTCATCGAACCCGCCATCTGATGACGATAATGGACGTGTGAACCCGGAACACGACGCCCAAGAGACAGCCAGGCCTTCGTTGCGCCGGCTGCCGATCGGCCGCACGCTGGTGGTGGCCATGGTGCTGGCGGCGCTGACGCCCGCCCTGCTGGTCGCTTGGCTGCTTTCCCACAACAGCGCCGAATCCATCAACCGCCTGGCCGAGGACGCCTTGAGCCAGGCTGCCCACCGGATCGACGTCGGTGCCCTCGCCCATCTGGGCGAATCCCACACCGTGGTCAATGCTCTGGTGCCCCCGGTTTTCACCACCGGCGCAGAAGCGGCCCGCACGCGCAACTGGCTGGTCGATACGGCGTCCTTCGAGGTGATGGCCTATGCACTGACCCAGCAGTCACCGAACGTGCCCTACCTCTACCTGGGTACCGAGGACGGCAGCTTCTTCGGGCTGGAGCGGGAAAGCTTCGGTTACGTGGTTCGGACCATCCGGCCCGGTGACAGCGGCAGACGGCATTTCCAGATCGAGCAGCCGGGCGACCGCAGCCGGCTGATCCGCCAGGAAGAAACGATCTTCGATCCCCGAAAACGCCCCTGGTACCAGCTGGCGGTCGCCACCGGCCGGCGCACCTTCACCGATGTCTACCGCTCGGCGGTCAAGGACCAGTTCGACCTGACCCTGGCCCATCCGATCATGGCCGAGGACGGCCGGACCCTGCTCGGTGTGATGGCCGTCGACATGAGCCTGGCCCGCCTGGGCGAGCTGATCCGCAGCACACGCATCAGCGACAACGCGGTCACCTATCTGGTCGACAGCCGGGGGCTGATGGTGGCGTCCTCGGTGGACGAGCCGCTGAGCCGCGTGGTCGAGAACCGGCACCAGCTGATTTCTCCGCTCCAGAGCAGCGATCCGCTGGTTCGCGAGTCCTTCACCCAGTTGCGGGCCCAGCACGGCAAGCATGTGGACACAGGCCTGGCCTGGCTGAACCCGCAGACCCGGTGGCTGGATCGGCTGGGGCTGCAGTCAAACCGCCTGATCGCCCTGCAACGCCCGTTCGGGCGCAAGTACGACCTGGACTGGCAGCTCATCGTGGTGGCCCCGGAATCGGACTTCACCAGTTCGGTGATGCAGGCACGCCAGTGGGCGCTGGCAGGCACCGCCCTGCTCACCCTGCTGTGCGCCTGGGCGGCCTATGCCGTCGGCCGCGGCCTCTCGCGGCAGTTCCAGCAACTCAACGCCGCCGCCACAGCCGTCGGTGCCGGCCAGGTGCCGCCGATCGAAGAGGCCTCGCGATTTGCCGAGGTGCACCATCTTTCACGGGTGATGCACGACAGCGCCCGAAGCCTGCAGACCTACAACCGGGAAATCCGTCAGAAGAACGAGCAGCTGCAGGAGGCGGCCCAGTTGCTGGAGCGCCGCGTCGAGCAGCGGACCGCCGAACTGGCCGCTTCCCGCGAGGAGGCGCTGGCCGCGGTCAAGGCCAAGGCTGGCTTCCTGGCGGTCATGAGCCATGAAATCCGCACCCCGCTCAATGGGGTCGTGGGCATGGGTGAACTGCTGCGGGGCACACCGCTGAACGCCGCCCAATCCGAGCTGATGGATGTGCTGAGGGTGTCCAGCGAACAGCTGCTCTCGGTGGTGGACGACATCCTGGACTTCTCCCGCATCGAGTCGGGAAAGCTGGTGCTCGAAGACCGGCCTTTCGACCTGCATGCCGCGATCGGTTCCGCGGTCGACATGGTCCGGATCAAGGCGCAGGAAAAAGGCCTGCACCTGAGCATGTACCTGGCCGCAACCGTGCCGGAGGCCATCCGTGGCGATGTCACCCGCCTGCGCCAGGTGCTGCTGAACCTGCTGGCCAACGCGGTCAAGTTCACCGCCCGGGGCGAGGTGACATTGAGGGTCTGGTCTGACGCGGCATCGTCCCAGGAGGCATCGGTGCTGCACTTCAGCGTGACCGACACGGGCGTCGGCATCCGCCCCGATCGACTCGGCGACCTGTTCCAGCCTTTCGCGCAGGGCGATACGTCCACGACGCGCGTCTATGGCGGCACCGGTCTGGGCCTGATGATCTGCAAGCATCTGGTCGAGTTGATGGGTGGCAGGATCGGCGTCAGCAGCGAGCCCGGCGCCGGCTCGACTTTCCGTTTCGAGCTGCCGGTCCATCCCGTCCGACTCAGCGATGTGGAGCCTGACCATGCCCTTCCCACACCCGTGGCGACCGGTCGGCACCGGGTGCTGGCGGTGGATGACCACCCGGGCAACCTCAAGGTGATTGCGGCCATGCTGGAGCGGCTGGGCTATCCGCATGAGACCTGCGAGGACGGGCGCCAGGCGCTCGACCGGATCCTGCAAGCGCGCCAGGACGGCCATCCTTTCGCGCTTCTCCTGCTGGATCTTCACATGCCCGGCCTTGACGGCATCGCCACCGCCCGAGCGGTCGCCGGGGCCCTGCAGGATCAGGCGCCACGCATGGTCGGCCTGTCGGCCTCTTCGCTCGGAGAGGACCGGCAACGCTGCCTGGATGCCGGCATGGTGGCCTACCTGACCAAGCCACTCGAGCTGGATGCGCTCGCACGCACTTTGGCCGACCTGAGCGCCAGCCAGCCCGAGGGCCTGGAAGGTTTACCCGCAGAAGCGGTTGCCGGCACCGGTGGGTCGCCACCGAACGGGTGGGAGGCGGATGACACGCTTGCCCTGGTTGACCATGGGCGCTGGCACGCGTTCTCCGCCTTCGATGACAGCCAGCACGGACTGCGCCGTGAAGTGGTGGGCGGTTTCCTGGCCGAGCTGGAACCGCGCCTGCAGTGCATACGGCAGGCCTGGCAGGCCTGCGACAACGAGGCCTGGCGCCTGTCGTTGCACCACCTCAAGGGTGCGGCATCCAACGTGGGCGCCGCCCGCCTGGCCGCGCTCTGCCAGAAGCTGTCGGGACACCAGCCGGACGGGTCGACAGATCCCCGGCTGCACCAATCCCTGGAAGCGCTGGCAACCGAAACCGCCGCCGCCCTGGAGCAGTTGCTGGAAAGCCGGTAGCGAACGGCAAAAACCGTATATACCGTATATACCGTATATACGGTTAAAATGAGACATCCTTTTCCGACCAGAGGCCCCTGATGACCGACCACCCTGCCAAAGCCGATCGCAAGAAGCCCAAGCTGGTTCGCGACAGTTTCACCATTCCCAAAGGCGAGTACGCAGCCATCGACCTGCTCAAGACCCGGGCGGTTGCCCTGGGCACCAGCGTCAAGAAGAGCGAGCTGCTGCGCGCCGGCCTGCTGGCGCTGCAGGGCATGAACGACGCCGGGTTCAAGCAGGCGATTGCAGCTGTGCCCCAGCTCAAGACCGGCCGCCCGGCGGCCACGACCGTCGAGGCCAGCCCGCCGGCTCCGCAAGCCCCCGCCCAACGGTCATCACCACGACCTGCCCCGGCCAGGGCAAGGACTGCCAAGCCGGCCAAGCCCGCCGAGGCCAAGGCACCCGTTCCGCCAGCGCCCCCCTCCAGCCGCCGACGCAAGCCCACCACCTGATGGCGGCGGCGATGCCGCCGCCTGTCACAGAAGCTCGGGCGACTGCACCGTCACCAGCACCGCTTCGCTGCGTCCTTCACGCTCGCGATAGCGCAGCCACCAAAGCGCGCCTTTCCGCACCGAGCAAACGCCCTGCTCCAGTCCCAGCAATCGGGCCACCACCTGACCCAGCGTCGGCTGGTGCCCCACCAGCACCACGGGCGAGCGCCCCTGGGGCCACTGGGCCAGATCGAGCAGGCTTTGCGGATCGCGTTCGGGCAGCAATTCGTCGCGGAAGCGCAGCTTGCGGCCCAGCGCCATCGCCGTCTGTTCGCAGCGCACGGCGGGGCTGCACAGGATGCGCGCACCGTCCGGCAATTGCCTGTCCAGCCATGCCGCCATCCGGGCGGCCTGTTTTTCGCCCTTGGTGGTGAGCCGCCGCCGCAGATCCTGCTCGTCCCCGGCCCGGCCCGACATCAGGTCCGGGTGATCGTGGGCCTCGGCATGGCGCCACAGAATCAGGTCCATGCCCCGCGTGATGTCTCTGGCCATGCTTCGGTCCTCCATCACCATCCCCTGCCGTTCATGTCACGCGCGCACTGCCATAGCGTGCCATCAGCACGGCCTGCGCCGACACCGGGGCGGCACGCTGACGGCCGCCACCCGCCGGGGCCGGCTGGTATTGCCCGTCTGCGTTGAGCAGCCAGGCGTCGCGGTTGTCGTGCAGGTAGGTGTGAATGCACTCGTCCACCAGCCGGTGCCGCATTGACGGGTCGGTGACCGGCCAGGCCAGTTCGACACGCCGAAGCATGTTGCGGTTCATCCAGTCGGCACTGGAGAGCCAGAGCTCGTCCTCGCCGGCGACCCGGAACAGGAACACCCGGGAGTGTTCCAGCAGCCGTCCGATGACCGAGCGCACCCGGATGTTCTCGGTCAGGCCGGGCACCTGGGCCGGCAGGATGCAGGCCCCGCGCACGATGAGGTCGATCTTCACCCCGCTCTGTGAGGCCAGCACGAGCGCGCGCGCCATCGGCTCATCGGTCAGGGCGTTCATCTTCAGCAGGATGCGGGCGTCCTTGCCCTCGCGCGCCGCCGCCGCGGCCGCATCGACCCTGTCGATCATGGCCTTGTGCAGATGGAACGGCGCCATCAGCACCTTGTTCAGGCGGGACAGGCGGTTCTGGCTGGCCAGGTGCAGGAAGATCTGGTCCAGATCGGCGGTCAGGGCATCGTCGGCCGTGAGGTAGCTCAGGTCGGTGTACAGGCGCGCCGTGTTGGGGTTGTAGTTGCCGGTGGACAGGTGGGCGTAGCGGCGCAACTGCCCCTCCTCGCGCCGGGTCACCAGCAGCATCTTGGCGTGGGTCTTGAGTCCGACCACGCCGTAGACCACCTGCGCCCCCACCGACTCCAGCCGCTCCGCGTAGCTGATGTTGGCCTCTTCATCGAAGCGGGCCTTGAGCTCGACGACCGCGGTGACCTCCTTGCCCCGTCGCACCGCCTCACGCAGCAATTCCATCAGCTCGGATCGTGCACCCGTTCGGTAGATGGTCTGCTTGATGGCCAGCACGTTCGGATCTTCCACGGCTTCGCGCAGGAAGGCCAGCACCGCGTCGAACGCTTCATAGGGCTGGTGGATCAGCACATCCCCCTGCTTGAGGCGGTCGAAGAAGGACTGACCGGGCGTGAGCTGGACCGGCCAGGCGCCCTGGTAGGGCGCAAAGCGCAGGCTGGGCTGATCGACCCGGTCGATCAGCTGATTCAGGCGCACCAGATTGACCGGGCCGGGAACGCGGTACAGGGCCTGCTCGGGCAACCCGAACTGGTCCAGCAGGAAGCGGGCCAGGTAATCGGAGCAGCCGGCGGAGACCTCCAGCCGCAAGGCCTGGCCAAAGTGGCGCTGCTGCAGGCCCTTGCGCAGCGCCGTGCGCAGGTTCTTCACCTCTTCCTCGTCCACCGCAAGATCGGAATGCCGCGTGACCCGGAACTGGGAGAACTCCGTCACCTGCCGGCCCGGAAAGAGGTCGTTCAGGTGGGAACGGATGAGGCTGGAAATGGAGACGAAGTGCAGCTGCCGGGATCCCTTGACAGGCGGCATCTGGAGAAAGCGGGGCAGGATGCGCGGCACCTTGACGATCGCCACCTCGTTCTCTCGTCCGAAGGCGTCCTTGCCGGTGAGGCGGACGATGAAGTTCAGCGACTTGTTCGCCACCTGCGGAAACGGGTGCGCCGGATCCAGCCCGATGGGCAACAGCAAGGGCTGCACCTCGCGCACGAAATAGTCCTTGACCCAGCGCTTCTGGCGCGCGTTGCGTTCGCTGTGGGGCACCAGACGGATGCCTTTTCTTTCCAGCAGCGGCAGCAGTTCGTCGTTGTAGATGGCGTATTGCTGGGCCACCAGCTCATGCACGCGCTGTGACAGGGTGTCGTAGCTGTGCACCGTGTACAGCCCCCGCTGCTCGTTCGCATGGTGCGCCGTCAGGTGCGGAGCCACCCTGACCTCGAAGAACTCGTCGAGATTGCTCGAGACGATGCTCAGGTAGCGCAGCCTTTCAAGCAAAGGCACGTCGGGGCGCCTGGCCCAGTCCATCACCCGGGCGTTGAAAGCCAGGATGCTGTGGTCCCGGTCCAGGAAGGGAATCTTCTGGGAATGCGTGTTGCCGCTCATGGGTTCTGACTGGGTGAACCAGGCCATGATAGCGGCCGGGCCTGCCGGTGCGGCACCGCGCCGCGACTGTTGCTGCAGGGCCCCGATTATCCGCGTCCGAACATGTCAATACCGTGACAGATACCGTCCTGTCACGAAGAGTCCACAGGCGTCGGGTCGTGATCCTTCAGACCACCTGCCCCACCCCGGCGGCAGGTGTCTCGCTGGCCGGGCCATGGGGCTGCCCATGCCAGTGCACCAGCTCCAGCCGGCCGTCGGCGTGCTCGACCAGGGCGCTCAGGCTTTCCACCCAGTCCCCATCGTTGCAATACAGGGTACCGTCGATCGACCGCATCTCGGGCCGATGGATGTGGCCGCAGACCACCCCTTGGTAGCCTCGCTGCCGTGCCTCATGGGCCACGGCCCGCTCGAAATCGGTCACGTAGTTCAGCGCACTCTTGACCCGGTGCTTGAGGTACTGGGACAGCGACCAGTACGGCAAGCCGAGGCGGGCCCGCCAGCTGTTGAGGTGCCGGTTCAGCCGCAGGCTGAACTCGTACAGGTTGTCACCCAGGTAGGCCAGCCATTTGGCGCACTGGATGACACCGTCGAAATGATCGCCATGGACGACCCAGAGGCGGCGCCCGTCGGCGGTCAGGTGGACCACCTCGTTGCGGACCTCGATGCCGCCGAAATGGTGTCCGTCGAACTGGCGTGCAAACTCGTCATGGTTGCCGGGCACAAACACCACGCGGCAACCCTTGCGCGCCCGGCGAAGCACCTTCTGGACCACGTCGTTGTGGGCCTGCGGCCAGAACCAGCGCCGCCGCAACTGCCAGCCATCGATGATGTCGCCCACCAGATAGAGCGATTCGCTAGGATGCTCGCGCAGGAAGTCCAGCAGGGCTCGGGCCTGGCAGCCGGGGGTGCCCAGATGCAGGTCCGAGATGAACACGGCCCGATATCGCGGCGCCTCCTGCCGGTCGGCGTCTTCGTCCTGGCCGATGTCCACCGACTGAAAGGCGCCGCTGGCCGCGGCGATCGCGGTCCGAGCCGTCAGTAGGGCACCCGTGGCGGCAAGCGGACGCATCAGGCCCCCAGGAAGTGGCGCCGGTACCGGGGGGGCAGATCGGCGATGCGCATCATCATCGGCAGATCGGCGGCATTGAAGTCCGGATCCCAGGCCGGTGGCCCGAGGACCTTGGCGCCCAGCCTCAGATAGCCCTTGATCAGGGCCGGTGGCTCCACGTCCAGACTGTCATCCAGACGATCGATCGGCAGCGGCAGGCGCGGCCGAACGTGATACTCGATGGACGCCAGGTGCTTCTCCCTGACCTGGCGCCAGATGCTGGCCGCCGCATGACCACCGCCGATCAGGCCTTGCGGGCCGTGCCAGTTCATCGGGATGCTGGCGCAGCCGATCATCACATCCAGCTGATTGCGCACCATGAACTCGGCCAGTGCCCCCCACAGCGCCATGATGACGCCGCCATGCCGGTGCTCCCGGTGCACGCAACTGCGCCCCAGCTCGACCATGCGCTCGCGCACCGTGCGCAATCGGGTCAGGTCGAACTCGGTATCGCTGTAGGTGCTTCCCACACGTCGGGCCTGGGCTGGCGTGAGCACGCGGTAGGTGCCGATCACCTGCCGGGTCTGGATGTCCCGCACCAGCAGGTGCTCGCAGAAGTCGTCGAACAGGTCCACATCGTGACCCGGCAGGGTTTGGGGCAGTGTGGCGCCCATCTCGCCGGCGAACACCTCGTACCTCAGTCGCTGCGCCTCACGAACCTCATCCAGGTGCCGTGCCCAGGCCACTTCGATGCCGGACGCAGGCTCCTGGGCCGCCAGAGGCCGGGGCGCAAAATCGGTCCGCGGATGAAGAGACCCCCGGGGCAGGGCACGGGGGGACAGGTCGAAGGTGGGGGTCGGCAGTTCTTTCATCCGGTCTTCTCCAGCCGCACCGCGCGGCTCCTGCGGACGATTCTGTGGAGCACCTGTGACACCCTGAAGAAGTCGGCATGACAAAACCATGAAACGCCGCCTCGCAACACGGTGCCTCGCCCCTCACCCCGAAGGGCCCGGATTCACCGTTTTGTCACACAGCGGCGCTACGCTTGTGTCCCCCAGGCCACTGTCTGCACACCATGCTCCCCGACTTCCACCAGGACCTCGTCCAGCGCATCGAGCGCGACCTGATCGACAGCTACGACGAGGAGCTGGAACTGGAGATCGAAGACCGTCAGCTGGACGAAAGCGGCCAGGTGATCGCGCGCACCGACGCCGAACGGGCCGAGCGCCTGCGCTATTTCAAGGAGCTGTTCCGGCTCCAGGCCGAGCTGGTCAAGCTGCAGGACTGGGTGGCCCACTCGCGCGAGAAGGTGGTGATCCTGTTCGAAGGGCGCGATGCCGCCGGCAAGGGCGGTGTCATCAAGCGCATCACCCAGCGACTGAATCCGCGCGTCTGCCGGGTGGTGGCCCTGCCCGCCCCCAACGACCGCGAGCGTACCCAGTGGTACTTCCAGCGTTACGTGCCACACCTGCCGGCGGCCGGCGAGATGGTGCTGTTCGACCGCAGCTGGTACAACCGCGCCGGCGTCGAGAAGGTCATGGGCTTCTGCAACGACGACGAATACGAAGAGTTCTTCCGCTCGGTGCCCGAGTTCGAGCGCATGCTGGTGCGCTCGGGCATCCGGCTCATCAAGTACTGGTTCTCCATCACCGACGACGAGCAGCACCTGCGCTTCCTCGGTCGCATCCACGACCCGCTCAAGCAGTGGAAGCTCAGCCCCATGGACCTGGAGAGCCGCCGGCGCTGGGAAGACTACACCCGCGCCAAGGAGACCATGATCGAGCGCACCCACATTGCCGAGGCTCCCTGGTGGGTGGTGCAGGCGGTGGACAAGAAGAAGGCAAGGCTCAACTGCATCCACCACCTGCTCGGGCAGTTCGACTACCACGAGATCGAGCGCCCCGAGGTGGTGCTGCCGGCGCGGGTGCGCAACCCCGACTACATCCGCCATCCAGTGCCGGCCAACATGATCGTGCCCGAGGTTTACTGAAGCAGTCTCTGCGCTGCTGCGAGAATGGCGGGCGTGAATGCCCTGCCCTCTCCCGCTGTTGCCCTGCAAATCCATCCGGCATCCGCCTGGCCGGCCGCCTTGTCGGTCCAGGTGACCCTGGCCGTGGTCGGCTCCGAGGCGGGCCCGGGCCTGCTGCTGAGCTACCAGCTTCAGGGGCCGGCATCCGAACTCGCCTGCCTGCACATTCCCGCCGCCGAGACACCAGGGCCCGCCGATGGCCTGTGGCAGAGCACCTGTTTCGAGCTGTTCGTGGCCCGACAGGACCAGGTAGCCTACCGCGAGTTCAATTTTTCCCCCTCGGGCCGCTGGGCTTGCTATGCTTTCTCGCGCGAGCGGGAGCGCACGCCCGCCGACGCCTGCCCCCGGGCACCGGAGATGCCCAGCGCCGAATGGCTGCCGAGCCCGGCGCCTGCGCAAATGGTCTGGGTGCCCGCCGTCCTGTTGCCCGAACGCCCCTGGCAGATCGGCCTGAGTGCCGTGCTGGCGCACCGGGACGGCAGGCTGGCCTATCTGGCCCTGCAGCACCCGAAAGACAGGCCCGATTTTCACGACCGCCGTGGCTGGACCCTGCAGCCTGAGCTGCCCCCGTTTCCTGCGCACCGCTGACGGCCCGCGCACGTCCACCCTTACTTTGACCATCCCCATGTTTTTCGGCATCGAACGTTTTCTGTCCGACACAGCCCTGCGCGCACCCCTGGCCGGCCGGCGCGTCGCCCTGCTGGCCCACCCGGCCTCGGTCACGCGCGACCTGACCCATTCACTCGATGCCCTGGCGGCCCTGCCGGATGTGCGGCTGACAGCCGCTTTCGGACCCCAGCACGGCCTGCGCGGCGACAAGCAGGACAACATGGTCGAGTCGCCCGACTTCACCGATCCGCAGCTGGGCATTCCGGTGTTCAGCCTGTACGGTGAGGTCCGCCGCCCCACCGACGCCATGATGGACACGTTCGACGTGGTGCTGGTCGACCTGCAGGACCTGGGCTGCCGCATTTACACCTTCATCACCACGCTGCGCTACGTGCTGGAGGCCGCTGCCCGGCACGGCAAGGCCGTCTGGGTGCTGGACCGCCCCAACCCGGCAGGCCGGCCCGTCGAAGGGACGCTGCTGCAACCGGGCTGGGAGAGCTTCGTGGGTGCCGGCCCCCTGCCCATGAGACACGGCATGACCATGGGTGAACTGGGGCACTGGTTCATCGCCCAGCTGGGTCTCTCGGTCGAATACCGTGTCATCACCATGGAGGGCTGGCAACCCGAAGCCGGCCCCGGGTTTGGCTGGCCGGTGGGTGAACGCACCTGGGTCAACCCCAGCCCCAACGCCCCCAATCTATGGATGGCGCGGGCCTATGCCGGCACCGTCATGCTCGAAGGCAGCACGCTCAGCGAGGGCCGCGGCACCACCCGGCCGCTGGAGCTGTTCGGCGCCCCGGACATCGACGCCA
>CALMYH010000010.1 GCA_937873395.1 uncultured Burkholderiales bacterium | reverse complement strand
CTGGATCAAAAATAATCCGTCGTTTATATTTGTACCTCAATACCCGAGCAGGAGACAGATATGCGACGTATCGGGCGATGGGCCGCGGCGGCCGCCTGGGCGGCTGTCGTGTGGTCGGTGCAAGCGGCCGAGGTGGTGTTCCAGCCGGTGGCCGACGGCGTCTACGCTTTTGTCGGCGAGACCGAGGGCCGCACCTACGAGAACGAAGCCCTCAACGCCAATTTCGGTCTGGTGGTCACGCCGGCCGGGGCGCTGCTGATTGACAGTGGGGCCAGCTGGCAGGGGGCCCGGCAACTGGCCGAGGCGGCGAAGAAGGTCACGCCGCAGCCGATTCGCTGGGTGATCAATACCGGCGGGCAGGACCACCGCTGGATGGGCAACGGTTTCTTCAAGGCGCAGGGCGCCGAGACCATGGCGCACGCCGGCGCCGAGGCCGACATGAAGGCGCGCGGCCCCGAGCACCTGAAGGCCAATGCGCCGGTGCTCAAGGACAAGCTGGCCGGCACCGAGGTGGTGTTGCCCGCGCGCTGGCTCAAGGAAGCCGACACGTCGCTGGACCTGGGCGGGGTCGAGGTGCGCGTGGTGTTCCGCGGCGGGGGTCACACACCCGGCGACCTGATGGTCTGGCTGCCGAAGACCGGTGTGGTGTTCACCGGGGATGTGGTCTATGTCGACCGCATCCTGGGCCTGCACCCGGTCAGCAGGACCAAGGCCTGGCTGCAGTCGTTCGAAGCCCTGGAGGCGCTCAACCCCCGGGTGGTGGTGCCGGGACATGGCCGGGTCACCACGCTGGCGCAGGCCCGGAAGGACACTGGGGCGCTGCTCAGGGCACTGCGGGCCCATATGGGCCAGGCGGTGGAGGCCGGGACCGATCTGGCCACGGCCGTCAAATCCTTTGACGCGGCGCCTTTCAGGCACCTGCAGCATGTGGAGGTGTGGCTGCCCCAGCTGGCCAACCGCACCTACCTGGAAATGGAGATGGAGTGAGGGTCGGTCCCGGCCTCATGCAGATTTCCACAGACAAGGACAGAATGCACCACCATGTCAAACGAGTTCATCCCTGTTGAGCCGCCGGTCCGGTCGGGCTGGCGCCGTCGCCAGGCGCTGTCGGCCGCGGTGGGCGGTGCCGCCTGGGCCGCGATGCCGTCGGCCTGGTCACAACCCGTTTCCGCTCTGGCCGAAGAAGCCAAGGCGCCGCCCCTGCCCGAGCTGGGCAGTGCATTGCAGGTGCCGCGCATCACGCGCTTTGACGGCACCGTGTACGAACCGGCCCAGAGCCAGGGCCAGGTGCTGCTGGTCTACTGGTGGGCCAGCACCTGCCCGTTCTGCGCGCTGCAAAGCCCGCACATGGAGAAGCTCTGGCGCAGCCAGCAGGCGCGCGGCCTGCAGATGCTGGCGCTGTCCATCGACC
>CALMYH010000009.1 GCA_937873395.1 uncultured Burkholderiales bacterium | reverse complement strand
GCGCACTTGCATGGGGTGCAAGGGGTCGCGAGTTCGAATCCCGCCACGCCGACCATTTTTTTTCCAATGAAATCAACGGGTTACAGATCACGGTCTGTAGCTCGTTTTTCTTTGTGCGCCGTAGTGGCTCAATTTGGCCACACGTTTGGCCACACACTTTGGGATGGTGGGCCAGGCATCGACCATGCGAAGCGATGAAAAAAAGCCCAGCGGGTGAGGCTGGGTTTTTTGTTTCTGGCGTCCGAAAAGTGGGCGCTCGGTTTTTGGTGCTTATTTTTTCAGCAAGTGGCTGTATTTTTCTGAGCAGTCACCAGCCGGATCAATGCCTGGTGTCGGTGGTGGCCAGTCCTGTCGCAGTGGTCTACAGATCCCGTCAGCACGCGTAGAGACTGGTAATCTACTAATGGTGTACAGATTCTGTAGTCGGTCTGTGCGCATCTGCTACGGGCCTCCCATCCCCTGCAAACCCGCGTAGATACTGGGTTTCCCCGTTCCGCCTAGTCTGCGCATCGCTACATTTTCTGTAGTCGGGGATATGGGGGCTTCTACAGATTCTGTAGCGTCAAACCGGTCTATCGGTATAGATTTTGTAGCGTCACGGTACGGATTCTGTAGCGTCCTTTTTTTCTGGGGTGGCGATGCTTCCGCTATGGCTCGCAGTGCGTCACCCAGCGCCGTGAACTGTTTGTAGTCATGAGTCGCCCGCACCGCCTGGACCTGTAGCTTTGGGAACTCAAACGAGTCCAGATCGGTGAACCGGTACAGGTTGCAATATTTCGAGCCATTGTGAACGCCGACGGTCTGCCGCGTCTTGGCGATCAGGCCCACCGCCTCAAGCTGTCGCAGCGACTTGGCCAGGGTCGCCGGACTTCGCCATCCTCTGTGCCGTAGCTCTGTCAGTGCCGCGCTCACGTTGCCGTTATTGGTCCCACGTAACCGGGAGCGCAGATCTGTGAATAGCGCGCGTGCCGTCCAGTCCAGTGCGATGTATGCCGGGGAGTTCAGCAGCGCCAGGCTCATGCGAATATGGGCCTCGCCCTTTGGTCTGTCTCTATCGCGGCCCATGCTGCCCCCTCATGCGCTCTACAAGCGCCGCAAGCCATGCCGATGGTGCCGCTGTCCAGATCCTCAAAAGGATCACGTCTATGGTGGTCATGCGCGGCCCTCCCACATCTTGAGCAGCGCGCGTGCCGCTGCCAGGTTGTCGGGTGAATTCCGCAGCCAGTACCGTTTGCAGCGAACTGTCGAGCGCCCGCCCAGGCATGGCACACGCTCCCACTCACGATCAACGATCAGTCCCCAGTCCTGAAGTGCTGCCACGGTCGAGTTAAGGCAGTGGTCATGGTGCGCCTCGGCATCGAACCGGTTCAGTGAACGGCCTTTGACGAACAGCCCCAGAATGGTGGCGATCTTTGTGGTCTTTGCGATATCATCAGGATGAACGTCTGATGTGGTCGCAGTGGTCTCTGGCCTTGCGGCCATCTCTTTTTTCGACATGCTGCCTCCCGATCAAAGCGATTCGACGAGGGAGCGAATGTCAGCCGCACGCCATGCGACACAGCGCGCAGACAAGCGTACCGGTGCCGGGTATTGACCTGACTTCACGCCAGCCCACCAGCCCGATCTACTGACAGGGACGTGCGCTAATACCGTGGGCAGTCGCCACAGGGCTATTTCTGGATTTTGGGGAGAGGGGAGAGCGCCAGCCGTTGCGGTGGCGTTGCGGTGCTTACCGCTGGGGGATGGGTGCTTGTTTGATCGTCGTCGGTCGGGGTCGCCGTCATCATCCCCGCCATCGTCATCATCACTCGCAGTCGGGGTTTCACCAAAGCCGATAACGTTGCCAGTCAATTCAACCGCAGCGGCACCGCCTCCGCCAGCCTCAGGAAACGAACTGCTGATCGAGTTGAACTTTTTATCGAGGTGTCGAGAAGTGCGCTTGACGGTCTGATAGACAGAAGCCAGAGCGTTTCCTGAAAAGTTATTAGTTACGATCATGAATATCTTTCGATTCAAGTTGAGGTCATCCACCTCACGCTTCGCGCCCTGATTTTGGGCGCGCCGCATGATACCAGTATGTCCATGCTGAATCAATAAGTGTTTTTTTGACTTGCAGAGACTAAATGTTCAAGCTCTTTTAAGAGTTCGAACGTTCTCAGGCTTGTTTTTCAGCAAGGCCAGACGCAGCCCGAGCAGATCCCACGCCTCCCGCATCTGGGCCTCATAACCCGCATGCTGATAAATGCGCTTCATGCGGTTTTGTTCCTTATGGTTAAGGCATCGTTCGACTACGTCAGGTAGCACGCCTAGCAGCGCCATCATGGTGGCGCCTGTGCGCCGCAGGTCATGCGGTCGCCATTGCCCGCCCTCCAGTGCGAGCGCATCAATCTGTTTGGTTCGCCTGGTCATGGGCTTTTCTTCGCGTTGCCGGTCTGCCACTTGCTTTGTGAACGTTTTCGAATCAATTGGACCGGATAGCTTCGAGTTCGGGAACAGCCACGGCGCGGCGCCTGTAATCGCTTGGAGCGCCTGAAACTGTGTCAGTGCGAAGTCGCTGATGTGGACGCGGTGCGCTTTGCCGTTCTTTGTCGTTGGCAAGGTCCACACGCGCCGTTCTAGATCCACCTGATCCCACCGCGCGGCCGATACCTCGCCAATGCGCGTAATGGTCGCAAGCTGGATCTTTAGCGCAAGCTGTGCCGTATCGGTCAGCCCCGAGTCGGGGAGTTTCTCGAACAGCTTCACCAGTTCGCGCTCGCTTAGAAAACGATCCCGCTCCGTGTCGTCGCCGATGTCCTTTTTTTTCTTTATGCGCGCTGTCGGGTTCAGTTCGATTATTTCCCGATCAACGGCCAGCTCGAACATCTGGCGCAAGTCCGAAAACACGCGTTTGGTCATCCGGGTCACGCCGCGCGCGGTCATGTCATCAATGATGCGCAGCACGTCAGCTTTGCGCACGTCTTTGGCGGCCATGTTGCCAATGTGCGGGAACACGTCCTTTTCAAACGCCCTTAGAGCCTCTGCGCCGCCGTCTTTGCGCCCGCCTTGGGGTTTGGCCAGGTGTACCCTGTGCCATAGCTCGAAAAGCTCCCTAACGGTCATTCTGGCGCTCGCAGCGGCCAATGCCTGTAGCCGATCCACCTGGGCCTGTCGCGCGGCCTCAGCGTCTGCCGCATCGCGTAGCCGGTCGGTCGCTCGCCTATCAATCGGGTCGATGCCGCTTTTCACTTCGCCCGCGTAGGTGTCGCGCTTGTCGCGTAGTGCCTTGAGTGATTCGCCGCCCTTGTCGCGCCATGTCCCGAGCCTTATCTGGCGCACCTTGGCATTGAACCGATACCGCCACACCACATGAACACTAACCGCGCCGTCAGAACCGGCCCGGACGGTCCCGTACATGCTGCCGCCCATGGCCACCCGTTCACCATCGCGATCAGGTGTAAGCGCCTTCAATTCCTGAACCGTGATCAAGCCCATGACGCACCTCAAAAAGACTTTTGGCCACACGTTTGGCCACACACTTTCATGTGGCTTTTAGTGTACAGCCTTGCACGTCTGTGGACTATGTGCCGATTCTTCGTTCTGCAGGTTGTTGATTTAAAAGGATATTTGGTCGAGTTCCTGGACTTTCTGAAACTGTCCTGAATTCTCTATAACTTGCATGGGGTGCAAGGGGTCGCGAGTTCGAATCCCGCCACGCCGACCAATAA
>CALMYH010000008.1 GCA_937873395.1 uncultured Burkholderiales bacterium | reverse complement strand
TCCATGTCCAGCCAGTGCTGGAAGTAGTCGCTCATGTTGTAGCCGCAGAAGGGCAGCATGGCGAACGGGTCGCGGCGCACCACCCCCTGGGCGCCGAAGGCGGCGGCGGTGGTCTCCGATCCCATGGTGGCGGCCATGTAGACGCCTTCGGTCCAGTCGCGGGCCTGGGTGACCAGCGGCACCGTGGTGCTGCGGCGGCCGCCGAAGATGAAGGCGTCGATGGCCACGCCGTTGGGGTCGTCCCACTGGCTGTCCAGTGCCGGGTTGTTGGTGGCCGCCACGGTGAAGCGGGCGTTGGGGTGGGCGGCCTTGGCGCCGGTCTCCTTGGCGATCTCGGGCGTCCAGTCCTTGCCCTGCCAGTCGATCAGGTGGGCCGGCTTCTTGCCGCTGTCCTGCTCCATGCCTTCCCACCACACGTCGCCGTCGTCGGTCAGGGCCACGTTGGTGAAGATGACGTTTTCGTTCAGGCTGGCCATGCAGTTGGGGTTGGACAGCGTGTTGGTGCCGGGGGCGACGCCGAAGTAGCCGGCTTCGGGGTTGATGGCGTAGAGCTTGCCGTCGGCGTGCGGCTTGATCCAGGCGATGTCGTCACCGATGGTCGTGACCTTCCAGCCCTCGAAACCCTTGGGCGGCACCAGCATGGAGAAGTTGGTCTTGCCGCAGGCGCTCGGGAAGGCGGCGGCCACGTGGTACTTGCGGCCCTGGGGGTTGGTCACGCCCAGGATCAGCATGTGCTCGGCCAGCCAGCCCTGGGTGCGACCCATGGTCGAGGCGATGCGCAGCGCAAAGCACTTCTTGCCCAGCAACGCGTTGCCGCCGTAGCCGGAACCGTAGGACCAGATCTCGCGCGTCTCGGGAAAGTGCACGATGTACTTGGTGCTGGGGTTGCAGGGCCAGGTGGTCTGGTCTTTCTCGCCGGCGGCCAGGGGAGCGCCCACGGTGTGCATGCAGGGCACGAACTCGCCGTCGGCGCCGAGCACGTCATAAACGGCCTTGCCCATGCGGGTCATCAGCTTCTGGTTCACCGCCACATAGGCGCTGTCGGTCAGCTCGATGCCGATGTGCGAAATGTGCGAACCCAGCGGCCCCATGCTGAAGGGCACCACGTACATGGTGCGGCCCTTCATGCAGCCGTCGAACAGCGGATTGAGGGTGGCGCGCATCTCGGCCGGGGCCATCCAGTTGTTGGTCGGTCCGGCGTCTTCCTGCTTCTCGGAACAGATGAAGGTGCGGTCTTCCACGCGGGCCACGTCGGAGGGATCGGTGCGGGCCAGGAAGCTGCCCGGGCGCTTGGCCGGGTTGAGCTTGATGAAACTGCCGGCGTCGACCAGTTGCTGGCACAGGCGGTCGTATTCTTCCTGGCTGCCGTCGCACCAGTAGATGCGGTCGGGCTTGCACAGGGCGGCCATGTCGGCCACCCAGGCGATCAGGCGGGCATTCTTGACGTGGGCTGGCACATTCAGATCCAGGCCCCGCATGGCGGGAGAGTTCATGGGAGAGGCTCCTGAGGTTTTCAAATCATCCGGCAAGGGCGACGCCGACAGCCATCTCGGGCCAGCAGGCACAGGAGACGGCTTCAGGGATCCCTCTTGCGACAAGGGGGCGGTCGGCGCTCGGTTGGCTGCCAGCGCAGGGTCGGCGGGGGCAGCCTCAGGGACAAAAAAAGGGTCTGTGGACCCATTCTTCGGTTCGCGTGTCGGCCAATGTTCGGATTTTAAGAAATCGTTCCTGTCAGTTACCGGCAAGTTACATGCAAACCCCGCATAACCTTATGCCCATTTCTCGGCAAACCCCCGGAAAGCAAAAAAACGCCCGGCCGGGCGTTTTGCAGCTGGCCGCGCAGGAACCTCAGGCCATGAAGACGGCGATGAAGGCCAGCAGGAAGATCAGCACACCGCCGGCGATCGGCAGAACGATGGGCATCAGCGGGGTGATCGCTTCCACCACGTCCTCGGTCTCGGCGTGGTCGTTGCTGTGGTCGTGGTGGGCCATGGTTTTCTCCGGAATGTGATCAGAATGGCAGGAATTTTAGGCGAGAAGCCCGAATCGGGCCAGTCTGGCCCCCTGGCCCTGGCCCTGCCGTCTCTGCGTCAGAGCAGGGCGTAGGTGGTGCTGGCCCGGCACACGCTCTTGCCGTCCGAGCCCGCCACGATGTCGATCTCCCCGAACACCAGGCTCTTGCCGGCCCGGACGATGCGGGCCGTCACCAGGGCGTCCTGCCCGGCCAGCGGTTTGAGGAAGCTGGTGCTCTGCTGGACCGTGGTCATGGGCTGGCGGTCGCCCAGGCGCGAGACGATGGCCAGCACCATGGCGGTATCGGCGGCCGCCATCAGCGCCTGCCCGCAGACCATGCCCCCGATGCGGGCCAGCCGCTCGGTGAATGGCAGGCGCACCGTGGCTTCGCCGTCGCCGAAGGACTCGACACGCAAGCCGAGCTCCTGCACCCAGGGCGCGAACCAGTCGGACAGCAGTTGTTGCAGGCGATCGGCGTCCATCGGGACGATGTCAGGGGAGCGGTGGTGATTCATGCCTGCAATGTAAAACCCCGGTCCCCTCCTGCATCACAGGGTTCGCCCGGGGGCCTGCCTGGGAAACCGGGGGCGGGCCCCCGGGCGACCGGACTCAGTCCTCTTTGCGGAACTTTGCCAGCCAGTGCTCCATCAGCTTGCCGGCCGCCTCGCGCCCGCCCAGGCCGAAGGACAGGGCCACCGCCACCGCCACGGCACCGAGCGTCAGGCCGAAAGCCAGATTGACGATGTCGTCGGCAATGCCCATGGCGCGCAGGCCCATGGCAATCACCAGTGCCAGGATGGCAAAACGGGCGATGCGGGCCAGGCCCCGGGTGTTGGCGCCGCTGGCGCGGTCGATCGCGTCGTAGGCCACGTTGGCGAGCCAGAAACCGATCACCAGGATGGCAGAACCCAGCAGCACATCGCCGCCGAACTCAATGAAGCTGGCCACGATCCCGCTGACCTGCACAAAACCCAGCTGGCTGGCCGCCTCGACCGTGGCAAACAGCATGGCGAAAAACATCACCACGTGGCCGACGAAAGTCGAGGCGCTGGTCTTCTCGAAGGCGTGCGCCAGGCCGATGCGTGCCGGCAGGGTGTCAAAGCCCAGCGTGGCCAGCAGGCTGGCCAGCAGCTTGCTGGCAAATGAGGCGACGATCCAGGTGATGAACAGGATCAGGGCTGCGGCCACGATGTGGGGGACCGCCTCCATGATCTGGTGGAGCATGTCGGTGGCCGGACGCGAAATGGCCTCGATCTTCAAGGCGTCGAGCGCCGCGATCAGGGAGGGCAGGAACACGGCCACGAACACCAGCATGCCGACCACCCCGGAGAGTTGTACCGTGTCGGCCAGGCCGGCCTTGTTGCCGAGCTTGTCGATGCCGGCACTGCGGCTGAGGTTGCTGACCAGGTGACGCAGGACGGTCGCCACGATCCAGCCGATGCCGCCGATGATCACGGCTGCCACGATGTTGGGGAGCATCGACAAGGTCTTGTCGACCATGTGGCTCAGCGGCGCCATCAGGCTCTGCATGCCCAGGGCGTCCAGGATCAGGGTCATGAACAGCAGGATGACGATCCAGAACAGGGCGGTGGACACGCCCTCGCTCATCGGCGCCATCTTCGCGTGCTCGGCCAGCTTTTCGTCCAGTGTGGTCTTGTCCAGCAGCTTCTGGGTCATTGCCTTGACCAGGCTGGCCACCAGCCACGCCAGAAGGGCCAGCACACCGCCGGCGATCAGGCGTGGCGCGTACTCGGTGATCTGGGTGATCAGGGCCGCCAGCGGGCCAGACACCATGGTCAGGTTGAGCGAATTGAACACCGCCACCAGGGTGAACAGCATCACCAGCCAGAAGGCGCCGAGGGCCACGCCCCCCTCGATATCGACGCCGGCCCCGGTGGATTGGCCGAAGCGGTGGTTCAGACCCACAAAGCCCAGGCTCTTGCGCACCGCGGCGCGCACCAGCACCGCGATCAGCCAGCCCAGGGCAAAGATGGCCAGGGCACCCAGCAGTTGCGGGATGTTCCCGCCCAGTGTGCTCTGCAGCGACTCCCATAGCGCGGTCATGCTCATTTTGTACTCTCCTGTTGACGATTGGACACGCGGGCATCATGCAGCCCCCGTCCGACCCCGTCAACCGAAGATGGCCGCCAATGTCACCAGATGGGCGCATCGGATCGCGCAGAAGCCAGAGAATCCCGCACGATCGCAGCAGATTCACAACGGTCGACAGGGCTCCCGTGGGTTCGTACGGAGCACAGGCGAGAGGTCTTTGGTGTGCAGGGGTGCACCGGGGCCGGGCCGGTGAGCGCGAGGGCCGGTCCGACGATCGGGTGCGGCAGCCAGCGGGCCGCCTGGCGGCAATAGCCCCACAAATTTCTCAAACACCGGTCTTCTCGCACTTCCCTGAACCCCCAAGCTGGGGTATGTTCCGCCTCAAGTGTCCACGCAGCCGATCCGTCGCTGCGCATGGCGGCAACAGGAGGTGGCCCGATGAGCAAGCGCTCACCGCAGGCGCCGGGGTCTCAGCCCGGTGTGCTGCCGGAACCGCGTGACGCCCGCGAGGGGCGTGGCTGCGCTGCGGCCGACGGGCGCATTTTCGTGCCACCAGGCCTTCGGCACGCGCCGGTGCTTGATCTCATGTGCTCGCACTTTGTCCTGACGCTGGCCGCCAGACAGGGACCGCGTTTCAACGTGCGGCGTGATCTCAACACCCTGCTCTCGCTGGCCGGACGGCATCTGGTCTGGCCGCACACGGTGCTGGGGCGGGTGCGGGAGTTCCTGGGCCGGCGCTGCAGGGAGAACGACATCTGGAGCGGGCACGATCGCCTGTCCGTGGCCGCCTTCATGGAGCGCTACGGTGTCTGGCGCGGACCCTACGAGGAAGGCACGCTGTTTTTCTACCTGGACGAGTACGCCAAGGAGTCGCCCAAGGATCTGCTGTCCGTGCTCGCGGTCACCGGCGACTGGCTGGCCCAGGCCTTGAAGAAGCAGTCCACCCTGGTGGAGAAAAACATCGATGCGCTGGCCGGGCTGTTGCAGCTCAACCGTGCCGAACGCGCCCTGCTCTTGTATGGCACCCTGGCGCGCTACCAGCGCGACCTGCGCTCGATCCTGGTCGAGTTCAAGGTCAACAACGCGCCCGAGGCCTATGCCGCGCTGGCCGATGTCGCCGGTGTCAAGGCCAGCGAGGTGGGTGAGGCCCTGCGTGCCGGCTCGCGTCTGGAGCGCATCGGCATGGTCGAGAACCTGATTTCCGAGCACAACATCACCGACCTGGCCGACCTCATGAAGGTCAGCGAGAAGCTGCCGCCCGTGCTGATGCGCGAATACCGCAGCCAGAGCGAGCTGATGGCGGTGTTCACCCGGCCGGCGGCGCGGTCGGCGCTGACCGGGACAGATTTCGGCTATGTCGGCGAGGACGTGCGCCTGCTCTGTGCTTTGCTGCGCGAGGCGGTCGCCCGCAAGGAGCCGGGGGTCAATGTGCTGCTTTACGGTCCCCCGGGCACCGGCAAGACCGAACTGGCACGGGTGGTCGCGGACGCTGCCGGTCTGGAGCTTTTCGAGGTCGAATACGCCGACCGCGACGGCAACGCCCTGTCGGGCCGTGACCGTTACCGCTCGCTGCAGATTGCCCAGGTATTTCTCAAGGGAACCGCACGCTCGGCCCTGCTGTTCGACGAGGTCGAGGACGTGTTCCCCCCGATCAGCAATGAAGCGGCGCAGCTCATGGCCCGGGCCGAGC
The DNA here is from genome assembly GCA_937873395.1 of uncultured Burkholderiales bacterium. Lineage (GTDB taxonomy): Bacteria > Pseudomonadota > Gammaproteobacteria > Burkholderiales > Burkholderiaceae_C > Hydrogenophaga. Next base: position 3,334 of record CALMYH010000008.1, on the reverse strand, counting down.
ACGCCGCCGCCACGCACAACGGCAGCGTCAGCGGCAAGGCCTGGGTCAACCAGATCCTCGAATCCAACGCGGTCCCCACCATTTGGGTGACCAATCGCATCGAGCAAATCGACCCTGCTTTCCGGCGCCGCTTTGCCTACCATCTGGAACTCAAGAGTCCGCCGCCGGGAGCCCGTGAGCAGCTGGTCCGCCGCACCCTGGAAGGCGCGGCCGTGTCCGAGTCGCTGGTGGCCCGGCTGACCGCACGCAAGGGGCTGACGCCGGCCCAGATCCGCACCGCCTTGCGTTTTGCCCAGCTGGCGGTCGGACAGGCGCGTGGCGGCAGCCGGCGCAAGACCGCCACGCCACCGGCCACGCTGGACGGGCTGATCGAGCGCCAGTTGGCCCATGCCGATCTGGCGCTGGGTCACCGGCCCGATGCCGCCAGCCGGCCCCTGCCCACGCAATACAGCCTGGACATGCTCAACCTGGGCACCCGCTATGAATTGCCCCGGGTGATTGCCTCGCTCCAGGCCAGGGGGCACGGCACCCTGTGTTTCCACGGCCCGCCGGGCACGGGCAAGACGGCGCTGGCCGAACACATCGCACGGGAGCTCGACCGGCCGCTGATGATTCGTCGGGCCAGCGACCTGGTGAGCAAGTTCGTCGGCGAAACCGAGCAGCAGATGGCCGCCATGTTCCGCGACGCGGAAGCCGAGAAGGCGGTGCTGCTGCTGGACGAGGCCGACAGCTTCCTGCAGGACCGCCGCCACGCCCAGCGCACCTACGAAGTGACCGAGGTCAACGAAATGCTGCAGGGCATGGAACGGTTCGGTGGTGTCTTCATCTGCACCACCAACCTGATGGACAGCATCGACCAGGCGGCTCTGCGGCGCTTCACCTTCAAGATCCAGTTCCGGCCGCTGACGCGCGAGCAGCGCGAGCGCATGTTCGTGGTCGAGGCGCTGCAGGGTGACGCGTCAGCCCTGAGCGAAGCCCTGCGCGCCCGGCTGGGCAAGCTGGAGCACCTGTGTCCGGGGGACTTTGCCGCGGTTCGACGGCAGGTCCAGATTCTGGCCGAGTCGCTCTCGCCCGGGGAATTCATGGACCAGCTCGAAGCCGAGCACCGCATCAAGCCGGAGGTGCGCGAGGCGCGCAGCATCGGTTTCTGAAGCCCGGCGCGCTCCGGGACTCAAGCGGCCAGTGCCAGGCGGGCGAAGGCCGGCAGCACCGAGGCTGCCTCCGGGGTGGGCCGAAGGCCGGCCGCGATGGATCCGGTGTCCAGGCCCTGCCGCTGCAGTTCGGGTGCCAGCCGGTCGAGATAGGCCTGCAAGGCGTGCTCGGAGAATTCCGGGTGGAACTGCACACCCCAGGCACAGCGTCCGACGCGAAAGGCGTGGAGCGCCTCGTGCCCGCTGAATGCCAGCGGCCGAGCCCCAGGCGGCAGGGATCTCACCGACTGCCAGTGAACCGACTGGGCCGCAAACCGGGTTGGCAACTGCCCGAGCAAGGCATCGTCCTGCGCGGCCGGATGCAGGCAGATGTCCACCGTGCCGATCTCGACGCCGCCGGGATGGTGCTCGACCACGCCGCCCAGCGCGTGGGCCAGCAACTGATGGCCGTAGCAGATGCCCAGGACCGGCAGTTCCCGTGACACCGCCGAGCGCAGCCAGGGCAACAGGGCTTCGCTCCACGGCTCCCGCTCGCTGACCATGCTGTGCGAGCCGGTGATGACGACACCCGAGAGCCGGTGCTGTTCGGGCGGTGCGCCGTCGGTGCGGGCGTCGTGCACCACCACCCCGGCCCCGGCGCCCAGCAGACCATCGGCCACCCAGTGCTCGAAGTCGCCCAGCCGTTCCCGGATCGGCGCGTGGGTGGACCCGGTCTTGAGGATGAGAATCGGTCGCGGCACTTGCATGCCGGAATTCTACGGACAAGACCACCACCAGAAAGGGCGAAGCCGCCGGATCCGAAGACCGCGGCGGCTTCTGTGGCCGGGCGTTGTCCCCGGTCAGTGCAACAGGGCCATGGGGCCGGAGGGCAGCTCTTCAGGGTCGTGGTCCGGGTGGTGCTCCACGAAAAAGCGCAGCTTCTGGTCCAGCCGGGCGATGCGCTGGTGCGCCTCCTGCTCACAGTGGTGTTTGGAGATCAGGTTGAACAGTTTGCCGCGCAGGAACCACAGGTCCTTGGGGGTCTGGCAGGAGACCAGAGCCGCATGCAGGCGGGTGCGCGAGGGATCCCGGATGTCGCCCATGGCATCGAAGAACTCGTCGACCAGGAAATCCAGCTCGAGCACCTGGGTGTCCTGGTAATTTGCCTTGCGGGACCTGAACCAAGGCAGATTGAAAAACATGCTGAACTCCGTACCGGACATGCCGGAGACCATCTCCGGTTCAGCAGAATCTTCGGCAGCCAGGGCGTGATCTTGAGCACGCCGCGACCGGCCCGCAGGTGCCCGCCGACAGGCGGTCGGCCGGTTCAAACCAAGGTGGTCAGCCCCTGTCGCGCGGCGTTGCCGGCCTCATGCAAAAGCACTCACGATGCGCAGCACCTCGGCGCCGTAGGCCTCGCGCTTTTTCTGGCCGATGCCGGCAATGCCGTCCAGGTCGGCCAGGCTCGCCGGCATGGCGGCGGCGATGCCACGCAGGGTCGCGTCGTGGAAGATGACGAAGGCCGGCAGGTTGTGCGCGCGCGCGATCTCCGCGCGCCAGGCCTTGAGCGCTTCCAGGCATTCGCGTCCGGCCAGCGGCAGCGGCGCGCCGTCCGGAGCGGTGGCGTCCTGCGTCGGACGCCGGTTGCGTGGGGTGCGGTCCTTGGCATGGACCTCGCGCAACCAGACCAGGCTCTCGCCGCGCAGGATCGGGCGGGCGGCCTCGGCCAGGTGCAGGGTGTTGTAGGGCGCATCGTCCACCCGGATGGCTTCGCGGGCGATCAGGTGGCGCAGCAAGGCCCGCCATTGCGACTCGCTCAGGTCGGCGCCGATGCCGAAGGTGCTGAGCTGGTCGTGCCCGTGCTGCGCCACCTTGTCGGTGCGCTTGCCGCGCAGGATGTCCATGATGTGCCCCGCCCCGAAGGCGCTGCCGCTGGACTGCTGAACCCGGTAGATGCACGAGAGCAGCTTGCGCGCGGACTCGGTCGCGTCCTGCAGCGCGGGCGGGTTCAGGCAGTTGTCGCAATTCATGCAGACAGGGCGCAGCCGCCCCGCCGCCGGGCCGCCCCAAGGCGGGGCAGCCCCCTCGGGGGGCAGCGACCCGTGCAACGGCGGAGCGTGGGGGGTCACGGGCCCCGCCGCCGGGCCGTCCCAAGGCGGGGCAGCCCCCTCGGGGGGCAGCGACCCGTGCAACGGCGGAGCGTG
>CALMYH010000007.1 GCA_937873395.1 uncultured Burkholderiales bacterium | reverse complement strand
CCGAATGGGCGACCCCCCGGTCAAGCCAGGGGAGCAGGCATGATGCCGGTGCGCTTCGCCGGCCTGTGGATGTTGTGGCTGCTGGCACTGGCCTGGCCAGTCCACGCCTCCGGGAACGCGGTCGGACCCGCGCTCTCGCATGCGGCGGGCTTTTACGACAAGCCCTTCTTTCTGCGCCTGTCCCACCCCGACCCGGGCGTCACCATCTACTACACGCTCGACGGCTCCGACCCGCATCCGGCCAACCTGAACGGCGTGCCCCTGCGCTACAAGAACACCTACTCGTACCGGCGCGGCGATCCTTTCGGTGAGTTCCTGGAAACCAGTTTCCGCTCGCACCGCTACGACCTGCCTGACCGCTACACCCGGATTTCGACTTCGCTGGACTTTCAGCAGCCGTACTACTTTCCGGAGCTGGGCGAACTCAGCCGCGGCCAGAAGCGGCGCAACGCATGGATCGACCCGTTCAATGCCGTGGTGCACTGGACCAACCGCACGCTGGCATCATGGGGCCTGACCTGGCTGGGGCCTGTGCCTGCGCTGAAGCGGCACGAAGTGCCCGGCAGCAACCGGATGCTCAAGGCCACCGCCCTGCGGGCTGCCGCGTACCGTGACGGTGAGCGGGTGGGGCCGGTGGTGTCGGCCACGTACTTCGTGATGCCACGCGAGACCTTCAGCCTGCCGGTGGTGTCCCTGATGGCCCAGGAGGACCGCCTGTTCGGCTACGAGGACGGCATCCTGGTGGCCGGCAAGACGCACGACGACTTTCGCCGGGAGAACCCGGACCAGCAACGCGCGCAGGGTGCGGCGCCGGCCAACTGGCGCCTGCGCGGCGTGGAGGTGCCGACCCACCTGCAGTACTTCTCGCACCGCATCGACCCGACGCGTGCTTCGCTCGATCAGGGCGTCGGCATCCGCATTCATGGAGGAGCTACGCGCTTTGCACCTATCAAGTCTTTGCGCATATATGCCCGCAAGTCCTACGGTGCCACCCATTTAGCAGGCCGTTGAAAAATCCTTCGCCGCCGCCCGTGTGGGCCGCTACGATCTGAAGCCATCCAAGAACGACCCAGACAAGAAAGATGAGAGGCAACCAAGACTTCCAGGGGGCGATGTTCAGCTACATCAGCCTTGAAGAGCGCGTGCCAGCGCCACACCCGCTGCGCAAGTTGCGCGCCGTGGTCGATGCGCTGCTGGCGACGATGCACAGCGAGTTCGAAGCGGTGTATGCCCGCCGTGGCCGCCCCTCGGTGCCGCCGGAGATGTTGCTCAAGGCCCTGCTGCTGCAGATCCTGTTCTCCATCCGCAGCGAGCGCCAGTTGGTCGAGGCGGTCAACTACAACCTGCTGTACCGCTGGTTCGTGGGCCTGAACATCGAAGACAAGGTCTGGGACCACTCCACCTTCAGCGCCAACCGCGAACGCTTGTTCAACGAAGACCTCGCCCGTGCCTTCTTCGAGCGCGTCAAGCTCAGCGCCCAGTGGGGGCGGCTTGCCAGCGACGAGCACTTCAGCGTGGACGGCACCCTGATTGAGGCCTGGGCCTCGCACAAGAGCTTCAAGCGCAAAGACGATGACAGCGACACGCCGCCCGGACGCAATCCCGAGGTGGACTTCAAAGGGCAGGAGCGCTGCAACGACACCCACCAAAGCACCACGGACGCCGATGCACGGTTGTTCAAGAAGAGCGCGGGTGACAAGTCCCGCCTGTGCCACATGGGGCACATCCTCATGGAGAACCGCAACGGGCTGATCGTGGATGTCGAGATCACCCACGCCAGTGGCACCGCCGAGCCAGAAGCGGCGCTGGCCATGCTGGGGCGCCGGGGCAACAGGAACAAGCGGGCCACGGTCGGTGCCGACAAAGGCTACGACAGCAAGGCCTTCATCAAGAGCTGCCGCCGGCTTCTGGTCACGCCACACGTGGCGGCCAAGGACAAGCACTCGGCCGTCGATGGCCGCATCAAGCGCCACGAGGGTTACAAGGCCAGTCTGAAGGTGCGCAAGCGCATCGAGGAGGCCTTTGGCTGGATCAAGACAGTGGGTGGTCTGGCCAAGACCAAGCTGATCGGTCAGGCCAAGCTCGCGGGCCAGGCGCTGCTGTGCTTTGCCACCTACAACCTGGTGCGCATGGGCAGTCTGGGCGGCTGGTGGGATGCGCATCATGCGTGAGCCATGGGATACGTGCGCCCGAAACGGGCAAAACGGCCTGCAAACAGGCCGAAATGGCCCTCGCATTCGTTTCGTAGGCGCGTCTGGGCGACTTGCTTCTTCGAAATCCTCGACCCTGGCGCGTTCGATGAGCATTTTTTCAACGGCCTGCTAAATAGTCAGCCCTGATTTATTCATTTCAGGAGGCAATGGCGGTTGACGCTGCGCGTGAGGCCGACATCGGCCACA